>CBDTVG010000231.1:0-4136 GCA_965363745.1 uncultured Candidatus Electrothrix sp.
TGTTTGAGGCCGAAGAAGAGCTGCTCCAACTCCTGCACAGCCACATCCGACCACGGGCCATGGCTAAGGAGCTGATGTCTTCTCCGGTCATCACCGCCATACCTGATATCACACATAACGAGGCCAACGACCTGCTCACCCGCTATAACATCACAGTGCTGCCAATAGTTCGGGACAACTCGGATAAAAAAAATCCCGCCGGATTTTTGGGTATCATTTCCCGACGGAGCATCACCAAAGCTGTCGCTCATCAACTTGGCGAAACACCGATCAGTGAATACATGACAACGGATATCGCCGTCCTGCCGGAAACCGCCACTCAGGTTGATATCCAGCAGCTAATTATTGAGAACCGACAAAGGCTGATTCCCATCGTGCGGGAGCAGGATGAAGCAGGCGGTGAAATACTTTGCGGTGTGATTACCCGCACCGACCTGCTCAGTCTGCTGGTCAATGATTCCTCCAATCTTTCCCGCGAACTGATCCATGCGGATGAGCACCCATCCACGGGACGAACCCGCAATATCAGCTCTCTGATGATTGAATCGCTACACAGAGATATTATTCTGCTGTTGCGTGAGGTTGGTGAAATTGCCGAAGATATAGGTATGCAGGCGTATGCGGTAGGCGGTTTTGTCCGTGACCTGTTACTCCAGACCACAAATTTAGATATCGACATTGTCGTGGAAGGAGACGGCATCTTGTTCGCCAAAAAGTTGGCTGCAAAAAAACAGGCGACAGTGCGAACCCATGAGAAATTCGCTACCGCCACAGTTATCCTGCCCGATGAAATGCGCCTTGATGTGGCCACAGCTCGCTTGGAATATTACGCCTTTCCAGCGGCCATGCCCACAGTGGAGCACAGTTCGCTCAAGTTAGACCTTTCTCGCCGGGATTTCACCATCAACGCCATGGCCATTCATCTCAACCCGAAACGGTTCGGCACGCTGGTGGATTTTTTTAATTCACAAAATGACCTCAAGGAACGACGAATCAGGGTGTTGCATACCCTTAGTTTTGTGGAGGACCCTACCCGAATTTTTCGGGCTGTCCGTTTTGAACAGCGTCTTGATTTCAGCATCACCAAACATTCTGAGAAATTGATCAAAAACGCCGTAAAAATGCACATGTATGAAAAATTCTCCGGGCCCCGTTTTTTCAAGGAGATGAAACTGATCTTTTCTGAAGATCACCTCCCCTCCTCCTTGCGCCGGTTGGACGCATTTAATCTCTTCCCCGTGCTTTGGCCCGACCTGCGGCCCAATTTAAAAATTGATCGGCGGTTCGCTCATGTTTTAACCCAGACGGAAAAGACCATATCTTGGTTCAAGCTCCTCTACCTGCGGGACAATGTGAACAGGGATACCAAACAATGCGACACTTGGAAAGTCCGTCTACTGGCTGTGTTCAGCCGCTCACGGGAGCAGGAACTGCGCAATTTCTGCAACCGTTTTGAACTGCCGCCTAAACAACGCAAACAACTGTTATTGCAAAAACGCAAAGCGGATCATCTTGCCGTGCATATGCTCCATGCACCGGCTCTGAAACCCGCTGAAATTTATTGGCTGCTCAATGACTTAGACAATGAGGGTCTGCTCTACCTGATGATCATCTCCCGAAAAAAATATATTCGCCAAAACGTCTCCCATTATGTCACCAACCTGCGTGATATACAACCGCTCCTCAGCGGCGAGGATCTGTTGCGGCTTGGATATCGACCCGGAACCTCATTCCGGCTTATGCTCAATCATGTCATCGGGGCGCAGCTTAACGGTGAAATCCGCTGTAAGGAGGAGGCTGTTGCACTGATTCAACAGAAATACCCGGCTCCACCTCTGGCCTCCTAAACTCCCGAATTACTCAATTACTCAAACTTCCTGAATTTCAACCCGGAACAATAACGATATGGATCTAAATAGTATCCTGCAAAATCTTATCATCCAAATACCGGCTTTTCTTTTCGCCCTGACCTTTCATGAACTTGCTCACGGTTATACGGCTTGGAGATTAGGCGACCCCACAGCGAAAGAGGCGGGCAGATTGACCATGAATCCACTCAAGCATCTTGATCCGTTCGGTGCAATCGCCTTTTTTATTATGAATATAGGCTGGGCTAAACCGGTTCCGGTCAATCCCCGCTATTTCAAAAATCCGCAAAAAGACATGTTGCTGACAGCCTTGGCAGGTCCCGCCGCCAATGCGGCACTGGCTATCTTCAGTGCCGTTCTTTTTAGGTTACTTAACCCTGTAAGTTCGATCCTTCCATCCGTGTTCGAACCAATGGTTAACATGCTGGCGGCATCGGTATGGATCAATGTCATGCTGGCCGTATTTAACTGCCTGCCCATTCCGCCTCTTGACGGTTCCAAAGTGCTTATGGGCGTTCTGCCGCCGGATACCGCTGCCAGTTATGCAAAAATGGAACCCTATGGCTTTATCCTATTGCTGATTCTGTTTTACTTGGGAGTCATTAACGCAGTGCTCGTACCTATAATGCATTTAGCCAAAAAGCTATTGCTCGGATAAATTTTGCTCGGTGGAAATTTTACCCTTCTCCCGTCAGTGCAGGTGCTATTTTGCTGTTGAAAGAGCGATGAATGCACTATACTTTGTATAGCGCGCATTGCGCCCTGCTTGATGACGCATTTCGCCATATTAACTGATTGCTGATATTCCTTTTTATCTCTGAATACTTCCCGGAACAGTTCAATGTACCCAAAAAAGATTCATATCACGGAAAGCATGAACAGCCGACAACCGAAAGAGCAAACTATAGAAGCCATACTTAATACTATCAGCAGATTGAACAAGATGCAGGACGTGAGCATGATCCTGGATTCTATTTTGTCTGAAGCGCGTAATTTCGCTCATGCTGATGCCGGTTCCATCTTCCTTGTTAACAGCGGTGAACTGGAATTTCGCCATGTGCAGAACGACACGCTTTTCGGCAGTAAAGGTGCTGGCGCAGCGCAGTACAGAAACAACAGCATTCCGATAAGTGAAGATTCTATTGTCGGGTATTCCGCTTTGTCCAAAAAAATCGTGCTGATTGATGATGTTTACCAAATCTCCCCGGATGTGCCGTATAAATTCAACGGATTATTTGATAAAAAAAATAAATATCACACAGTCTCTCTTCTGACTGTTCCGCTTGTTTCCTTTGATAACAATGTGTTGGTTGGGGTTATGCAGCTAATCAACGCACAGGACAGCCAGGGAAAAACCACGATTTTTTCAGAACAGAGCAAAATGCTGGTTCGCATATTCACCAATCATGCGGCTGCCATCATTGAACGGAGCATGCTGAATCATGAAATGATCCTGCGCATGGTTAGGATGGCGGAACTGCATGATCCCGAAGAAACCGGAGCTCATGTCCAACGGGTCAGTGCCTTCAGTGCTGAAATATACCAGCGTTGGGCGGAAAGAAGAAATCTGCCTGCAAGAGAAATCAAACATTTCCGTGATCTCATCAGCCAAGCCGCTCTCCTGCATGACGCAGGCAAGGTCGGCATTCCCGATGCGGTGTTGAAAAAACCGTCCCGCTTGACCCAGGAAGAATTTGAAATTATTCAACAGCATACGATCTACGGAGCCAAGCTCTTTACCAATATTTCTTCAGAATTGGACAAGATCACGTATGAAATCGTTCTTCATCACCATGAAAAATGGAACGGGAAAGGCTATCCCGGACGCTTGACCCGCTCAGGTTCTTCGTTTAAAAGACAGCCGTTAGCCGGGAAGGATATTCCTCTTCCTGCCCGGATTGTCGCTTTGGCCGATGTTTTTGATGCCCTTTCCTCTGAACGCTGCTACAAACGGCCATGGAATAATGAAGAAGTCTACAGCCAAATTCGTAAGGAATCCGGTGAATATTTTGACCCGGAACTGGTTGATGCTTTTTTTGAAATAACCGATATTCTGTATGCTATTCGAAAAAAATTCAAATAAACTTGGCATAACATTTTGATGAAATTATCCTGACGTACTGAAAATAGAGAGGTTAAATATTTTTTATATGGAAAAAATAATAGCGGAATTAAAAGAGCTTGTTCCTTTCAAGAACACCACTGAAACAGGCGATATCGTCATGGTCGTGGCCGAGGATCCGCAAATGGCGGCCTATGCCATGGTGA
>CBDTVG010000232.1:0-4107 GCA_965363745.1 uncultured Candidatus Electrothrix sp.
TTACTAATCCTCATCCGGCAAAGGAAACAGAATTTTATTAATCGCCTTTTCCCGTGCCGCCTCAACCGTGATTTTATCCGCATCAATAAGTTCTTGAAGATGCTGATCCATAGTCTGCATTCCCATGCCAGTGCCGGTTTGAATCATGGATTCAATCTGATTGATCTTGCCGTCCCGGATAATACTGGCCAAGGCGTTGGACCCGATCAGGATCTCCAAGGCGGCGCAACGCCCCTTGCCGTCCTTAGTCTTGAGCAACTGCTGGGCGACAACGCCCTTGAGGGAGTCAGCCAGCATGGTTCTGGTCTGTGCCTGTTGGTCGGCGGGAAAGGCATTGATGATTCGGTCAATGGTCTTGGCCGCGCTGTTGGTGTGCAGGGTGCCGAAGACCAGAATGCCCAATTCCGCACAGGTCAGGGCCAGAGAAATAGTTTCTAGATCCCGCATCTCTCCGACCAAAATGATATCAGGATCTTCTCGGTTGGCGACAGACAGGGCCTTGCCGAAACTGCTGGCGTGACTACCTATTTCCCGCTGAGAAAAGATGCATTTTTTGTTGGGATGAACAAATTCCAGCGGATCTTCAATGGTGATAATATGCTTGGCGTGTTTATCATTGATCAGGTCGATGATCGCCGCCATAGTGGTTGACTTACCACTACCGGTCGGGCCGGTGACCAGCACCATACCGCGCACGTAATCGGCGAAGCTCCTGACCACATCAGGCAGGCCCAATTGATCCACCGTCAGGATTTTCGCCGGAATAATCCTGAACACGGCCCCGATTCCCCGCCGCTGATAAAAAAAATTGCAACGAAATCTGCCCATGCCTTCTATGGCGTAGGCCTTGTCAAAATCCCTATTTTTGTCAATCGCGGCCTGCTGATCCTTATCAAGAATTTCAAAAAGTATTTTCCGGTTGCTCTCCGGGGTTAAAACCGGCTCGTCAAGAGGAACCAGTTCGCCCCGTAGACGCAACAGCGGCGGAAAACCGATAACCATATGCAGGTCACTGGCCCCGCGTTCTTTCATCTGGTTGAAATACAAATCAATTATTGCCATATCCTTTTCCTGCTGTTTCCGGTTTTATTTTTATTTCGCCATAAAAGGCTTAAGTAATTCCTTTTTGTCGATATTGGCCTGTGCGGTTGCCAAAGAAATCTTTTCTTCTTGCAGCAATTCAAGTACAGATTCATCCATCAGCCTCATCCCCAACTTGGTACCCATCTGCATAGTGGATCGGATCTGAAAGGTCTTGCTGTCCTTGATCAGGTTGGAGATGGAGAGGTTGCCGATCATGACTTCAGCGGCGAGATGCATGGTTGAGCCATCCGCAGCTGGCAACAACCGCTGGGTAAACACCGCTTTCAGGGATTCACTGAGCATAGCCCGAATCTGATTCTGTTCTCCCGGAGGAAAGGAATCAATGATCCGATCCACGGTTTTAGGCGCACTGGAGGTAGACAGGGTGCCGATGACCAGATGGCCGGTTTCCGAAGCGGAGATGGCCAGAGATATGGTGTCCAGATCCCGGAGCTCTCCGATGACGATTACATCAGGATCTTGACGCAGTGCACCTTTGAGTGCGTTGGCATAAGCCAAGGTATCTGTACCTAGCTGACGTTGGTTGATAGCCCCTTTTTTCAGGGGATGAATAAATTCAATGGGATCTTCCACGGTCAGAATATGATGGGCATGATTACTGTTAATGTAATCAACCATGGCCGCTAAGGTTGTGGTCTTGCCATGCCCGGTGGCTCCTGTGATTAAGACGATTCCCTGATGATTTTCTAAAATATTATACATCACATCAGGAATTCCCAACTCTTCAAAGGAAGGAATTTTTGCCGGTATTGCTCGGAATATGCAGCTCATACCGTTGTTATGAAACATAGCACTGCCTCTGAACCGACCCAGTCCTTTTACGTCATAGGCGAAATCCAGCTGCATTTCATCATCAAGGATACGCCGCTGCTCTGGAGTCAGTATTTCTAAAATTACCTTTCTACAATTTGCCGCTGTTAGCGGCTGGCTTTTCAGACGAATCATCGTGCCGAGACGGCGAATCATAAACGGTTCACCGGGCAGTACATGGATATCAGATGCCTTGAGATCCGCCGCCGCCTTGAATACCTTGTCCAGCATTGCCATAGGAACACTCCGGGTAAAAATCAATAATTGTTTACAGTGTACCACATATTTCAGATGAAAAAAACAAACCTTATCAGTGAAGAATACAAAGAGACGCACTCATTCGCCAATAAAAAAAGGCGGGTGCAATCCAATTTTGGATCACACCCGCCTTTGCCGTCCTATTCATGAGGAACTACGCAACTACGCGCAGTTGTTGCCGGACTTATTTTTTCCCCTCAATATTCGTCCCGGCTGATTTGTCATTTTTTTTTGACTGGGAAAGAGGTTGCGCAATCTGCTTGCGGGAACTGGCGTGAATCTCTCCTTGAAGCGAGGCTCCGGGTTCCACCGTCAGATTTTCTGATTTGAGAATACCGTGAATCGAAGAGGTCGCATGGGCCGCAACTACCTCTGCGACTATATTTCCATGAACTGTTCCGTGACAAACTACAGTGGTCGCCTCTATATTGCCGATCACCTTTGCGGTTGCACTCAAAATGAGATATTCTCCGGCAATATCACCCTCAACCGTGCCGTCAAAACGCGCTTTCCCTTTAAAGAAGATCTCGCCCTTAATAATCATCTCCTTCGCAAGGATACTTGCGATGGGATCTTTTTCATTTTTCATGCTGTTTCTCTCTCGTGGCGCAATCGCTTCCTGTTTGTTTTGCTCTTTTTTTTTAAAGAATCCCATTTGCGCAGTGTCTCCTCATCGCCTGTTACTTCGGTACGGTAAATGAAAGGTTGGCCACTGATAAATATTTTTCCGGGTTAATCGACTTTCCTTTATAGCGAACTTCATAATGCAAATGAGGCCCTGTGGAACGTCCTGTATTTCCCATCAATCCGATAGTTTGACCTCGACGAACCTTGTCACCTTTTTTAACAAGCTTTTTACTCATATGTCCGAAGACGGTTTTGTAGCCGTTACCGTGGCGTAGGATGACGTAATGCCCAAAGCCATTTTTATCATAGGATGCTTTCGTAACCACACCGTCAGCTGTAGCTTCAATTTTACGACCGATAGTTCCTTTTATGTCAATGCCAGCATGAAAAGCCAATTTATGATTGATCGGATCGGACCGGCGACCGAAGCGGCTGGTCAATTTTCCTTTCATAGGGTAGCCTAACGGCATTTTTTTAATTTTTTTTATGTAGTTGTCACTGCGATTCAACAAACGCTGACTGTATTTTTTGTCAATGGCGATAAAAGGACCGCCGCTGTTCGCCTCTCTTTTATTTCTTCCGACTTTAACATCCACTCCGATACGACTCATAACAGATTCAATAATCCGGCTACGCTCATTCAGCCGGACAGCTGTTTTTTCAAGCAACTCCTGTTTTTCCAATTTTTCCCGCTCAATCTGGGTCAGGAGACGTGCTATTTTATTGGAGTTGGACGCACCTGCTGAAGCAATTTTCTCTTCATATCTACTGATAATTTGTTCTTTTTCTTTTTCAAGATTTTTGATAGTCTCATCAGAGGCATGAATTTTTTTCAACCAAGCCTTTTTCCTCGTAGCGAGATGATTTTGCAGATCCCGTTCAAAATTATCAGACAACTCTTTGAGAGCTTGGGCCTGAAGGACGTTTTCTATTGCAAGAGACTTTTTTTCTTGTAAAAATTCTATTCCCAACCATGTGCCTACAGCAAGGGCTGTCAGGATGAATAAAATTAGACCGAGCAGTACGGTCACATAATCACGCCGGATGACAAACGAACGCCCCGCTCCTATTTCACCGGTAACAAAGAGGTGAAGTCTTGCAGGGATCATGGAATATCTTATTATTTTCATGGTTGCTCGCACATTGTATTTTTTGCCGCCATTCGGCCCAAAAAATCTATACTACCACTTTGTAGTGTACAAGAAAAATCATTGGGGGGCAAACAAAAAAGCGGGAAAAGCCTTCGCTCTCAGTCATTATAAAATCCGCTTATTTTATTTCAACGTATACTCATATGCGCGCATAAAT
>CBDTVG010000233.1:0-4097 GCA_965363745.1 uncultured Candidatus Electrothrix sp.
TGACATCAGCATGGATCACCGCCTTGAGCGGCTGCATGGTCACCTCCTGCTCTCCCTTGAGCTGAAGGCTGAGAATGCCCCGTCCCTGGGCATCGGTCTTGATTTCAGGAAGTTCCACATCGGCGATTCCCGGCTTCTCTCCGGCCCTGCCGAAGAAAAAATCGGCAAAGTCAGCAAAAGGATGGGGATCATATTGCAGGCTCATTCGGGCCTGAACCCGGAGATCTGAACCCGGTGCCCCGTAAAGATAATCCGCCTTGACGATTGCTTTGGCCGCATCCTTGCTCGTTAGCACGCCTTCCGGCTCAATTCGGGCTTCCAAGCGGGGCGGTTTAAAGGATTTGACTTTAAAGGCGACCTGCCCCACTGGTTTTTCCTCCACATCCACGTAGAGCGCAGCAGTCCAGGTGCCGGATCGGGCTGAAGTGGACAGGTTGATTGTCTCAACATAGCCGCCGGAGGAATCCGGTTGCAGCAACCGTTCCATCTTGATCTTGGCATCCGGCCCCTTAATCCGCATGGTCAGCGGCGGGCCGTCTATAGCTCGGCCCAACTGATCCCGAACCAAGGCCACGATGTTCACTGATTCACCGGGACGGTAAATACCCCGCTCGGTGTAGGCGAAAGCGTCCACCGGGCCGGGAGCGGCTCGGCCTCCTACGCCCCGGTCACTGAGATCAAACGGGGCCTGATCAAGCGAGAAAAAAGTGAAGCCGTACCTGCGATCAGCGGACACCAACTGAACCGCCTTTTGCCCTCCTGTGCCTCGCAGCAGTCCGGCGGCAAAATGCACCTGACCGTCGGCATCCGTGGTCTGGCTTTTCAGCGGCGCATTATTGCGGGCGTACAGGACAATGTCCAGCTCAGGCAACGGCAGACCCGTTGCCAGACTACGGGCGACAACGGTCAGGCCGTCAACCCCCTGATAGGAACTCAGACCGATATCCGTTCTGACCAGCCATTGACTAGCTAGACCTTTCCAGCGTCCCGGGGTTTTGTTGCCGTCCTCAGCCACCAAGACATAGAGGCCGGGCGAGGCAAGCACCTCTTGCGGCGGCACAAGGGAGCTGACTGTCTTTTTATCCTCGGTGGAACTGATCTCCGCCGTGCCTTCCCAAACCTGCTCGCCTTCCTTGTTTTTGATGTTTTCAAGCTCATACTGATTTAGCTTGTTGCGGAACTGATTCTGGACAAAATTACCCAAAATATTGCGCTCGTGAATACGGAACAGCCGACAACGCACCTTGGCCACGTTCACGGTGTGCAGGCCTATGGCACTGTTCGCCTCGGAGAGAATATAATCATTCTGATTAAACCAGATCGCCGAGGGACTATGGCCGGTTTCAATGGTGAGTGAGGCGACATCCTGAAGTTGCTTTGTTCGCCCCTTCAGTCCCTTGCGCACGGTGAGACTATAGGTCGTGCCATAGGCTGCCCCGCCGATACAGAGATCGCTGTAATCCACGGAAAAGTCAGAGGTCAGGGCCGGGGTGATCCGCACATAATCCTCATAATGGGCCTTGTCCGCTGAGGGCAGTCGGTCATTGAACGAGAGACAGAGTTTTGGGTGGCCGCTGCTGTTGTCTGCGAAAGACTTCTGAATCTTTAAGGTTCGGTCATTAGCGTATTTCTTACGCAACTGAACCAGCTTCTTGGCGTTTCGTTTGTTCCAGTGCAGTTTGTTGAGCTGTTCGTAGACCGTGATTACCGCCGGAGTCCAGTTATTCGAGGAGTTTGTTCGTTGCTCCAAGGCCGTGCCGATCAGCCTCAGAGCAGCTTTTTTGGTAGCAACCTTCTTGGTGGCATTAAGGGCCAACCAGCCGCTCCGGCTCGCCGCAGGCCATTGCTTGGCGCAACTGGCGGCTTTGCTCAAGGAGAGCCATAAACCCACATTCGGCCTGCCCGCAAAGAGCGCCGCCTGCTTGTACAGGGACATTGCGGCGGAGCATTGTCTCGCCGTTGTCATTATGTCCCCGGCCTGGCGCAGGATCTTCGCCTGATTAGGTTTTGGGGGCACATTGCCTTTTGCGGTATAGCCTTTGGCGAACTGCGACGCTTCTATCTTCAATGCCTCAAGGATATACTCATCTGCGGAGGCTGGTGCAGATAAGAAAAGAGGATGCAGGAGAAAGAGCGTTAGAACAAGAAGAAATGTTTTCATAGGAACTCCGGGGAAACAGTGGGAAGCGGGCGGGCCATACCTTGCGCATCAGGAGTGATGCTGTATCAGGCGGCACCCTGTCGCTTCATAACGAAAAATATGGTGCGGGTGGTGCTATTATTTTTTAAACACAGGTAACAGGGCTTGGCAAGGACAAAATGCGTTGCGGGGTAATAGGTTTAGGGGGAACTCAGCTGTGGTGGTTGAGTTGGGAGGGCTTGGGCAGGGGGTGCGGTGGCTGGTTATTATATTTGTTTTGCTAAAATCAACTTTGTAAAATCCTCCACATTCATCAGCCAACTCTGTTGTTGGGCCCGGTATGTTTTGTGAAAACTTTTCGGCACAACCAGTTGAAGTCGCTGGGCCTGCATTTCTTCCGTCTGATTTATGCTTATTGCCGCCTCCAGCGTCAGCAGGTGTTTTTTGTCAATACGATCAGCTTCCGAGAGAACTTGCCGCCAGCGATCTTTACACGAAGATTTGACACCGAGCATTGTCAACAGCGTTTCATCGTAGCTTGGATCATGATATTCTTCAGCCCCGGGAAAAATAAAATCCGGTTTTGCTCTGTTTTCTGTCATTGGAGTACGGGAATAGCGAATCCCATATTCCTGAAACAGAATTTCGAGATGATTCTCCAAAGCCAGTCCCGCTCGGCTCTTACGTCGGTTTTGCACTGAAAGAGAAAAGGAGATAAAGCTGTCGACATCACCCTCAAAGCCTTGGGTTAAACGCTCTCCTATTAGGTGTTTTTCGAGCGTGCGAAACAGTATTTCCTCCCGTTCAATCCACGCCATTAAAACGTCGTCCTGCCCTTCGCCGGGAACCAGTTGCGGCAATGTTGACCTTGCATAAGCTGAGAATATTTTAGTAGTCGGAAATGTCCCTTTAAATCTTCCCAACATATCGTCAAGAAAGGTCTCTTCCGTGTCCTCGACAATAATTCCGATGCTCTCAAGAATAACACGAGAAACGAATTCAATCCTGTCTTGCTCTGATTCAAGTAACACAATGTAAAGTTTAAATTATTGATGCCAATTCAAGAGAATCAAGCAATCCATGTACATCACGATGAAAAATATCGTTATCAGGACAATCTGTATATTCCAAAGATGAAAATTCATACCAATCATGATCAAGTTCTTCGTCATATCTTCTGAATTGTAGCTTCGGAATATTTGCCTTTTTTGCAATAAAAAACTCTCCGTCAATCAGTATGTCCCTAATCTTTTCCTCCAAGGCTTCCGCCTTAATGTATTTTCTGTTAGTAACAATAATATTGTTATATATTTTATTGTTACCAGCGTCTCTGTATAGATATTCAAAACGTATATTCATTACTGAGCCTGTTGATTAAGTCCGAGTTTAGATCTTTAGCCACAATAGGATGGGTTATGCAATGCTTCATTGCACCACATGAAGCGTGGCAAGGTTTCAAAAGGGACTTAATCAACAGAGTCATTACTCTATTCAATATTGTTCAAATATGTTTTCTTGGTGGAACTCCAGAAATGCGGGATCAGGTGAAAACTTTTGGGGAAGAGAGATTTTTTTTCCCTCAAAAGAGCGTATTGAAGAATTGAAGAATTGATCTTTAATATTTTTTTCTCTTTTTGATACAATAACTTTCATTTCTTTGGATATAGTAATAATGCCTATATCAAATGCTTTGTCATGCAATGATGAAAGCAACAGTCCATTCTTGGGATTTAATCTGTTTGATTTATCGTCTTTCCATGGAATGATATGGCTCGCGATTAAAAGATTCGGGGTTGAGAGACCAGATATACAACATCGGCCATTATACGCACTAAATACAGACTTACGAAAAAACGACTGCCCTACACGAACTTTTGTCTGTACAAGTTTATTTCTTCCCTTATAATTCTACTTTGTCACATTAGAAATGTAATTATACTCTTGAGATTATATACAT
>CBDTVG010000234.1:0-4071 GCA_965363745.1 uncultured Candidatus Electrothrix sp.
GGGTCGTTAAAACTTTTTATGCGAGTCAAGCAGAAGAGTCACCGGCCCGGAATTAACCAGACTGACCTCCATCATGGCCTGAAACTCACCGCTGGCCGTGGTGATGCCGTAGCTATCGACTTCCTGAATAAAATCCGAGTAAAGTTGCTTGGCCGTCTCCGGCGGTGCGGCAGATGACCAAGAGGGACGGCGGCCTTTGCGGCAGTCGCCTATGAGCGTGAACTGGGAGACAATGAGCATGGAGCCTCCGATGTCCAACAGGGAACGGTTCATCTTGCCCTTCTTGTCCTCGAAAATCCGCAGGTTGACGGTTTTCTCGACCAACCAGACAAGATCCCTCCGGTCATCATCCTTATGCACACCGAGCAGCACCAGCAAGCCTTCTTTGATGGCCCCGGTCGGACGGTCAGCAACTGTCACGCTGGCGGAACTGACCCTTTGGAGAACAGCTCTCATAATTTCCCCCCTTGCTCTTCGGTCGTTAAAGTTGGAAAAGCCTCAAAATTATGCATTGCGTGCTGGGCGAGTGTTACCGCAGCAAGGGCCGCTGTTTCAGCCCGGAGGATACGCGGGCCGAGCGATACCGTCCTGAACTCGGAATCCCTGGCATAAGCGACTTCCGAGGGATGAAAACCGCCTTCCGGCCCGATCAGCAGGAGAATAGGTCGTCCATTAGCCAGCTCAGTTGCGGAAAAGGAGCAGTCCGCCTCTTTTTCCCAAGGCATGATCTTGTTGCTGTCAGCCGGAAAGGAAAATTCCAGCAAAGCGACAGGAGGGGTTATCCGCATGGGGATTGGCCGTCGGCATTGTTTACAGGCCTCAAGCATGATTCGCTGCCAACGCTCCAACTGATTTCCGTTCTTGGCCTGATTTTCGCAATAACGGCTGATGATCGGGATAAAGGTATGCACCCCCAGTTCAGTGGCCTTCTGGATCAGCAGATCCATTTTTTTCCCTTTCAACAGAGCCTGGGCCAAAGTCAGCGAAGTTTCCGTGTTGTGTTCAACCTTGCGGGATATAATGCGGAAAAAAATTTCAGCCGCTGTAATATCCTCTAATTCTGCGAATACAACGCCTCCGGTACCGTCAAAAAGTTCAGCCTTTGCGCCTAGCCGCATTCGCAGGACGTTTTTGATATGATGCGCTTCCGCATTCGTCATGCGAATTCGATCGGTTTCTTCCTGTTTTGGGTCGTAAAAAAAACGCCGCATAGCAATTGACTCTTTCCGCCTAATTTGTTCGTTTTATCCGTTTATTTCCTGTAACACTCCTGTAATGCGCCATGATAACCCGCATAGATCAATATATCAAAACAATATATGAACCCTGCTAAATTGACAGATTTTATGCAAAAATGTCGTGATGTAAAAACGATGTTGCATACTGTCGCTGTAATAATTGCGGAGTTTGTGACTGAGCCTTGTTTCCCACAGCCTCAGGTGGTATAAAGAATTTCTTTGCGCCTTGACAGCAACAGAAAACAGCACAAATATAGTTCAAGACAGTACGAAAGATTTTTTCAAAGGAGAAAGGCCTTTTACGTTGGTGGCCTCAGTTGCCCTTTGATGACTATAATTTTTTTGGAGAAAATCATGAAGGCGAAGGCACCAAAATTTATTGTGAGATTTTTAAGGTTGGAGGCATCAGGTGGTATTCTTTTGATGCTGGCCGCAGCAATAGCGGTTATTCTTGCTAATATTGAAGGATTAAATCATCTCTACGAAGCGATGCTTCATCTCCATATCTTGACATGGATACCTGGAATTGATGCTTGGGGGCTGAACCTTACCCTGCATCATCTGATCAATGACGGACTGATGGCAGTTTTCTTTTTCTTAGTCGGGCTTGAGCTGAAACGGGAAATCATTGAGGGCGAACTGTCAGACAAGCGCAATATCATATTGCCTATTGTCGGGGCGATCGGCGGCATGATGATTCCGGCACTCATATATGTTCTTTTTAACCGTGGAGATCAGTTCGCAATGCGTGGGTGGGCGGTACCCACTGCCACTGATATCGCCTTCGCATTGGGTGTGTTGGCCCTGTTGGGATCCAGAGTGCCACGTTCAATAAAGATATTTCTCACCTCTTTGGCAATATTTGATGATATCGGAGCTGTACTTATAATTGCCTTTTTTTATACAAAAAATATAGCGCTCATGCCCTTGGTCGCAGCCGTAGGCTGTATAGCAATACTTGCCGCTTTGAATCGGGCAGGTGCAACACAAAAAATTCCGTATATACTGGTCGGCTTTATTCTATGGCTCGCTACATTGAACTCCGGCGTTCATGCCGTAATTGCCGGTATAGTTCTTGCCATGTTTATTCCTCTCTCCTCTCCTGAAAAATCTACGTTCTCTCTGTTAAAAAGCCTTGAACATTCCCTGCATCCAGCTGTTTCTTATATAATATTACCTATTTTTGCTTTTGCTAATTCCGGTCTCAACCTGAAAGGTGTCGGAGCGGAACAGGTATTTCACAATGTGCCGGTCGGCATTGCTATTGGCCTGTTTTTCGGCAAGCAGACAGGTGTCTTCGGGCTGTGTTTTCTTGCTGTGAAGCTCAAAATTGCGCAGTTGCCAAACGGGATCAACTGGAAAAATCTTTACGGAGTATCCATTCTGTGCGGTGTTGGTTTCACCATGAGTCTGTTTATTGGTGCCTTGGCATTTCATGGCGGCGGAGCGGGGCAGGTGTTTGACGAACGGATTGGAATTATTCTTGGATCGTTGGCTTCAGGAATTGTAGGGTATTTGATACTGCGTTTTACTTCTGGTCCCGCTCATTCTGGCGATTTCTCTCAAAAAATTTAAAGGGGGTTCGCAACGCTGGCTTATTCAGTTTTATCCCGTCTTTTACCTTGTTGAAAAACGGCGGATCATCGACCATCACCCTTTATTCCAAGCGGAAGGTCAAAGGAAGAAGTGATGCGTCGTCTTCAACAACACAGTTATGGAGAACACTGTTGGCACCGATCCGGACGTTGTTCCCGATTCGGCAACTATGTAGCACTGTGCCGGATTCGAGATGTACTTCCCTGCCTATCTGCGATGCCCCGCTGATTTGCACTCCGGCCTGTAGTACGGAATCTTGGCCGACAGCGCAGTCCGGTGCGATCAGAATTGTCTCCGGGGAGTACATGCTCACGCCGCTGAGCATTATTTTACGGTTGAAGCGCATTTGCAGCTCTCTGTGTGCTTGGGCCAGTTCCACTCTGGAGTTTACCCCCAGCACGTCAACAGCCGGAGCATGGAGAAATTTTTCAACCTTGCGGCCTTGCCCTGTGGCTATCGCCACAATATCCGTCAGGTAAACCTCACCTTGGCTATTATTGGTTCCCACCTGTCGCAAAGCCTTGAAAAGGAAATCCGTGTTGACAAGATAGATCCCCGCATTGATTTCCTGTATGGCCCGCTGTTCTTGATTAGCATCTTTCTGCTCGACAATTTCAACAACACATCCTTCTTCATCACTGATAATCCTGCCGTAGCCGAAGGGATTATCCAGTAAGGTTGTCATTAGAGTGAGTTCGGCCTTTTTTTCTGTATGTCGATGAATCATAGCTTGCAGGGTTTCGGAACGGATCAACGGGGTGTCACCGCAGAGGATCATGACCGCATCTGAGGAACGACAGACGGATTCAGCGCAGAGCACGGCATGTCCGGTACCGAGCTGCTCTTCCTGTACCACCGGGGTGAAACAATATGAGGTCGGAGACTGTGCCAAGGATTCCAATACCTGTTGCCGTTGATGGCCGACAATCACCGCAATCTGCTGAATGTCCGTGGTCGTCACCGTATCTAAGACATGATGAAGCATGGGTTTGAAAAAAAGTTCATGCAGGACTTTGGCCTTGCCAGATTTCATGCGGGTGCCTTTACCTGCGGCGAGGATAACAGCGGAGATATTCGGGGTGTTCATAGAGCGGGACTCCTGTGAAAAATGTGGAATAAAAAATGCTGTGTTGCTGACACTCGATGATGCAGTTTTTTATCGTCTTGTTCTGGATTAGAGGGAAAAGGCTTTTTTCTATACTTGGTTCAAATCATAAATAAACACAAATAGTAATAA
>CBDTVG010000235.1:0-4069 GCA_965363745.1 uncultured Candidatus Electrothrix sp.
GGCAGACTGAGATCAACCGCATCCGCCGTTCCTGCATTTTCTCTGTCTTCAAGAACTTCTTTTTTATCAAGAAAAAGTCCTTCAACACCTTTTTTGATGTCGTTCGCAAGCTGGCCGAGTCGGGGACGGTCTTCCTTGGCGACTTGCCCTAACTGTTTCATCGTTGAAGAGAGTAATCCCTTCCGACCAAGAAATTTAACGCGAAATTCTTCCAGATCGCCCTTGTCGCCGATTATGCACAGAGCCTCTTCAGCCTCAGCCTTCAGGCTCTGCATTCTGCTTTCCATTGCCTGTCTATTCCCCTATGCTCATGCGGCGGGCTGAATACCGGCAGCCTTAACAACTTCAGTGAATGCGGCAGGATCAACAATAGCAAGATTGGACAAAACCTTGCGGTCAAGTTCAATACCCGCCTGAATCAGGGCGTGGATCAATTTGCTATAGCTGATATTATTCAGGTTGGCCGCCGCAGTGATTCGGGTGATCCACAGACGACGAAAGTTCCGTTTGTTAGTTCTTCTATCCCGATAGGCATAACAAAGAGCCCGGTCAACAGCTTCAGTAGCTGTGCGGTAGAGACGGCTTCTGCCTCCTCTGTACCCCTTTGCTCTTTTCAATACTTTGTTTCTTCTGCGGCGGGCCTTAAACCCGCGGGTTACGCGTGGCATTGTTACACTCCATTATTGTTGCTAAAATTGCTGAGAAATATAGTCTGATACTCATAAATCCTTAGGATTCCGTTTGCGGGCTTCGTTTACAGATAGGGCAACATGCGTTTAACCGCTTTTGCGTTAGAGGCATCAACGAGACAGCTCTGGCGCAGATTACGTTTACGCTTAGTGGATTTAGTTGTCAAAATATGGGAGGTAAAAGCCTTGCTTCTACGGATTTTACCGGTACCGGTTGCCTTAAACCGCTTGGCGGCGCCTCGGTGCGTTTTCATTTTTGGCATGATTTTTTCCTCGCTATACAGTATCGTTCCTAAATAAGTCGCTTTTCCAAACGCTTATCCTGATACTTGTTATAATTGGTTGCATATCTAATTGATGTATTCTTTCCGCTCAGCAAGAATCAGGGCTTAGGGCCGACAAACATAATAAGTTGCCGTCCTTCCATTTTTGGTTCCTGAAGGATAACACAATCTTCACGCAACATATCAGCAATTTTTCTAATTGCCTTAAGTCCAACAGATTGAGCATAGATAATTTCCCGACCGCGAAATTGCATGGTGACTTTAACCTTATTCTTTTTGGCAAGAAACCCTTTAATTTTCTTGACCTTAAAATTAAGGTCGTGCTCTTCGGTTTTGGGACGAAATTTGATTTCTTTCGTCTCTATAACGGTCTGTTTCTTTTTCGCTTCCTGCTGTTTCTTCTTCAGTTCATACCGGTACTTGTCAAAATTCATGACACGACAGACCGGTGGTTTGGCCTTATCCGAGACTTCAACCAGATCAAGTCCCTGTTCATCGGCGATTTGTCGAGCTTTTATCGTGGACACAACTCCAATCTGTTCGCCGTCAGCTCCCACCAGCCTCACTTCGGGATAGCGAATCGCCTCGTTGACCTTAACCTTGATTTCCAGCTTTTGTGGAAGTGCCCTGCCTCTTCGTTTAATAGTCCAGCCCTCCTGATTATTCCAATAACGACACAGCCGATCAGGCTGTCCCCTGTCGGCACTCCTGACTCACCAAGTCCGCAAACTCCTGCGGTGTCATGGGAGGCAGATTGTCTCCATTGCGCTTGCGCACAGTGACCGTGCCGTCCTGCATTTCCCGATCACCAATAATAAGCATATACGGTGTCTTCATGATCTGAGCTTCCCGGATCTTGTAGTTGAGCTTTTCGTTGCGCAAATCCTGTTCAATCCGGACACCGGCCTTACGCAAATCCGCAAAAACTTTTTCGCAGTACTCAATTTGAGCGTCCGTGATGTTCATGATTCTCGCTTGTTCCGGTGCCATCCACAGCGGAAACGCTCCCGCATAATGCTCAATCAACACCCCGATAAAACGCTCCAGAGACCCCATCAAGGCCCGATGGATCATTATAGGCTGATGATCTGCGCCGTCCTGACCGGTATAGGTCATGTCGAAGCGTTCCGGCAGGTTGAAATCAACCTGAATAGTGGAACATTGCCAAGAACGTCCTAATTGATCCTTGATCTTGATGTCAATTTTAGGTCCGTAGAACACGCCTTCGCCGGGATCAACCTCATAGGCGAGACCTCTCTTCTGCATGGCCTGTTCCAGTGCCTTGGTGGA
This sequence comes from uncultured Candidatus Electrothrix sp., assembly GCA_965363745.1. Classification (GTDB taxonomy): domain Bacteria; phylum Desulfobacterota; class Desulfobulbia; order Desulfobulbales; family Desulfobulbaceae; genus Electrothrix. The sequence continues at coordinate 2,264 of CBDTVG010000235.1, forward strand.
CAGATCCCAATGGTCATCGCTGCCCACATATTTTTCTGGCCGAGTGGACAGGTAAACATCGTAGTCGCTGAAGCCAAAGGTCTTCAAGACTTGGAGATTCAGATCAAGAATATTGAATATTTCATCTTCGAGCTGATCAGGGCAACAAAAAATATGGGCATCATCCTGCGTAAAACCGCGCACCCGCATCAAGCCGTGCAGAGCTCCAGTTCGTTCATATCGGTACACTGTGCCCAACTCACACCAACGCACGGGAAACTCTCGGTAGCTGTGTTTGTTCGCATTATAAACCCCGATATGAAAGGGGCAGTTCATCGGTTTCAGCTGATAGGCCACCTCATCAATTTCCATAGCCGAATACATATTTTCGGCATAAAAATCAAGATGACCAGAGGTCTTCCAGAGATCCTGACGAGCGATATGAGGCGTATACAGTAGTTCGTAGCCATGTTGGTAATGCGCATCTTTCCAATAGTCTTCGATCAATCTGCGCAACAAGGCACCGCGAGGTTGCCAAAGAATCAGCCCTGGTCCGACTTCATCCTGAATGGTGAACAGGCCTAACTGCTTGCCGAGTTTCCGATGATCTCGTTTTTTGGCCTCTTCAATGCGGTTCAGGTATTTTTTCAGCTCTTTTTTATCAAGGAAGGCGGTTCCGTAGATCCTGGTCAACATGGGATTTTTTTCATCACCACGCCAATAGGAACCTGCTGTCCGCAAGAGCTTGAAACTCTTCAGCCAAGAGGTGTCAGGAATATGCGGCCCTCGGCAAAGATCAATGAATTCACCTTGTTGATACAGAGATACGGTTTCCTCATTTTTTTCCGCCAGATCTTTGAGCAGTTCAACCTTGTAGGTTTCACCCTGATTGCTGAAAAAATCAATCGCCTCCTGAATGGGTATTTCTCGACGCTCAAAAGGCAGGCGGGCCTTAACGATTTCCGCCATCCGTTCTTCTATGGCGGTGAAATCATCAGGGGTGAAGGAAACTTCACGGTCAAAATCGTAATAATAGCCGTCAGCAATGGCTGGGCCTATGGCCACCTTTACATCCTGATCAAACAGCTCTTTCACGGCCTGAGCCATGATGTGAGCCGTGGAATGGCGCAAAATATGAATTCCTTCATCAGAATTACCGATGATCGGTTCTAGGACGGCATCGTCAGTCAGCGCAACAGACAAATCCATAGGCTCGCCGTTGCGGAGCACGGCAATAGCCTGTTTCCGCAATTTATTGGATACCAGTTCTTTTAGCGCATCCTGTGCGGAAATTCCTGAGGCGACGACTTTTGCCTCTTCGCCGGGTATGGATATTGAAATGTCTGTCATATTGCCTGTTAAAAATAGACTGCTTAATAAAATAAAAAAAAGGAAAGGCTAATAAGTCATGGGTGATCCCTGACTTTTAGCCTTTATTTCCTTTTATAAATTGGTAGGCACGGGCGGTTTCGAACCGCCGACTTCTACCATGTCAAGGTAGCGCTCTCCCACTGAGCTACGCGCCTGCAAGTTTATGCGAGGGTGGATTGCTACTGATCAGCAATATATACATTCAAACGTATATCAAATACCAATAAATAGCTATTGTTGTCAAGCAAAATAAAAGAATTTCATCCCGTCATGCATTAAAAAAAGCACTTTTTCATTAGGAAGAGGTCAGACGGCTCGGGATGAACTGAAGCGACCAACAAAATTTCGTCCCGTATCCGCTGAGGGCTACTCGAAATAATTATAGGTTTGATATCCTTTTTGGGCATGCTTCATATCCCGGTTGACACTTTTCCAAAAAATCATTCATAAAGTTGG
>CBDTVG010000236.1:0-4060 GCA_965363745.1 uncultured Candidatus Electrothrix sp.
TCACCTCTCTCCTGAGAGTCAGGTTACCCTCTTGTTGCAGTATATTTTTCCAGACACCTTGCGAGCGAGGTGTCTCACGGAAGCACTACACAGGAAAAAATCGTTTATTGTACTTTGGAGTCGCCGCTGTTATAGTGTCCTGTCCATAGGTGGCGGACTCTGATGAGAGCCTACGGGGGAAAGTAAATAAATAACAGGAATACAGAAAGATGGCAAATTATATAGAAGGCGGTTTACAGGGAAATGGATGTAAGGTCGGGATCATTGTCGCCCGTTTCAACTCTTTTATCTCCGAGAAATTATTAGAAGGAGCCATAGACACACTGGTTCGTTCTGGGGTGAAAGATGAGGATATTGATGTCGCCCGTGTTCCCGGTGCCTTTGAAATTCCCCTTGCTACCCAGAAAATGGCTCAATCCGGTAAGTACGACGCAGTTATCTGTATAGGCGTGGTTATTCGGGGAGCGACACCTCATTTTGATTTTGTTGCCAATGAGGTTGCCAAGGGAAGTGCGCAGGTGATGCTTGATACCGGTATTCCGGTTCTGTTCGGCGTGCTGACCACCGAATCTATTGAGCAGGCTATTGAACGGGCAGGTACCAAGGCGGGTAATAAGGGTGCGGATGTCGCTGTGGCCGCCCTTGAAATGATCAGTCTTATGCATCAGCTATAATCAGAGATATTCACAGCTATTTGCAGCTATAGGAGCGGGCGGTTGATGATGAAGTATAGTGCGGAATTCGGCTTGGTATCTTTTTTTCTTTTATGTGTTTGTTGATATGGGTTTACGAAGAAAATCACGGGAATTGACCCTTCAGTTTTTTTACGGACATGATCTTCAGGAGCGTTCTCGCACCGAGGATGCCCTACAGGCTGAATTTAAAAAGTTTTGCGAAGGTTTTAAGTCCGATCAAAAGGCTTGGCCGTATGCTTGGCAACTGGTTGTCGGTATCTGTGCGCACTGGCAGGATATCGACATCTCGCTTTCCCATTCTTCCCATAACTGGAGGCTTGAGCGGATGGCTTTGGTGGATCGGAATATTTTGCGTATTGCCGCTTATGAAATGCGATATATTGAGGATGTTCCGGCCACTGTGGTCATTAATGAGGCCTTGGAGATCGCCAAGCGTTATGCTGAACCAGATGCAGTCGGTTTTATTAACGGAATTCTGGATAGCCTACAGGTGAAGGAAGCCGGGATATCAACCCCGGCTGCTTGAAAAAGGGTTGCGGTTCCCGGTTTTGCCCCTTTTGTCCCTATAGAAGGGAGGAGGGGCGGGCGATTTTTTCCTGTTGCCTCTCAGATAGAACATATATTCTCGGTACATTTCGGACGTATTTTCTTCGCCGTTTTTTTGATTGCTCCGGGACGTTCCGGTAGGCCGCAAAATTCTTCGTCACCAACAGAATAGACCATCACGGCGAAAGAATCTTTTTTCCCTTCTGGAAAGATGCGAAGTTGTATATCCTCCAGCATTCCTTCCTTTTTCGGCTGGACATCCGCATCTTGAAGCAGTTCTATTCCCGCTTGGAAGGCTTCTTCCGGGGTTTGTCCATATCCTTTGAGGCACATTCCTGATGCGTAAACGGTGTTCGCCAAAAAAAGAGAAGAAGATATGAGTATTGTTGATATCCTTTTTTGCATTCTTGATTCTCCAAAGCCCTGTCGTTTTATGAAGATATTAAAAGTAAGTTTACACGTTAATAGTAATCGTTCTTGTGTTTTTGTCAATTTTTTTGTTTTTCCCAAAGGGGCTGACGTACATCAATTCCCTTGCATATTTTTCTCATTATAAGTAAAAAAAAGTCATTGATAATGAGTGAGTAATCCTTCGGTTTTTCTTGTTTTTTAAATGTTTCGGACTTTCGGTACGCTATGAAATTATTAATGCTTCTTGTTTCATTCTGCCTCAGCGGCTGTCTCGGCATGCCCAAGGGCATCACCCCGGTCAACGAATTTGAACTCGATAAATATCTTGGTAAATGGTACGAGATCGCCCGGCTGGATCATTCTTTTGAAAGAGGGATGGAACAGGTGACCGCCGAATACAGCTTGCGGGAAGATGGCGGGGTTGCGGTGACAAATCGTGGTTTTTTGCAGGCGAAAAATGAATGGCGTGAGGCCGAGGGCAAGGCCTTCTTTGTTAAGGGATCGGATACCGGCTATCTGAAAGTCTCTTTCTTTGGCCCGTTTTACGGCTCCTATATTGTCTTCGATTTGGATAAGGAAAACTACCAATACGCCTTTGTGTCCGGCCCGGATACCTCCTATCTTTGGTTGCTCTCCCGCACACCGACTGTGGATCAGGAGTTACTGGCTCGGTTCGTTGAGAAGGCAAAACAACTTGGTTTCGCAACTGAAAATTTGATTTATGTACGGCAGGAAAAATGAGCATACCGGCTAAACCGCTTAATGAATATCCTTGGTTTCTTCGCCCTTTCTTTTGGCAGCAAAAAAGGAAATACGGTGTTGTGCTTCAATCGGGTCTGCTTTGGGCCAGAGTGCCGAGGCTTTTCGGGGCTGTGGCTTTGCTCTATGGAGCATTGGACAGAAAAAGTTCTCCGTTGAGTCCTGTTCTACGTTCATTGGTGGTAGTGAGGGTGTCGCAGATTAATTGGTGCCGTTTTTGTGTGGATATTAATTCTTCCACCTTGGCGGAACGTTCCGGTTCCATGGACAAGGTCGAGGAACTGGAGAATTGGCAGAAAAGTACGCTTTTTGATGAACAGGAAAGGGTTGCACTCGCCTACACTGAAGCCATGACTTATTCGGATCAACAGGTAGAGGAGGATTTACTTGGGCGGCTGAAGGATTTTTTTGATGAGGATGGTATTGTGGAATTAACCGGCCTGATCGCCTTTCAAAATCTGTCAAGTAAGTTCAACGCCGCTCTGGATGTACCCCCGCAGGGATTTTGCAAATTACCCTCGAGTTCTTCCGACGAAAAAAGTCCTTCATGACGGATCATATATTGGTGTATACAAGATACCAAGATACAAAAAAATGATCAAAATTAAGTGTATAGATTGTAAATTTTGATTGAAGCGTTAGATGCGAAAGATGCGAAAAACATTTTCAATGTGGAATAGATAACAAGAGAGTAGATATGGGGTTTCAGTGTGGCATTGTCGGCCTACCTAATGTGGGGAAATCGACTATTTTTAATGCGTTGACTGCGGCGGCGATTGCGGCGGAAAACTATCCTTTCTGCACCATTGAGCCCAATGTGGGGGTGGTGCCGGTACCGGATAAACGGCTTAATAAACTGGCAGAGTTGGTAAAAACTCGCAGCAAGGTTTCCACCCAGATGGAGTTTGTCGATATCGCCGGGTTGGTCAAGGGAGCCTGTCAGGGAGAAGGCTTGGGTAACCAGTTTCTCGGTCATATCCGGCAAGTGGATGCCATTTTGCATGTGGTCCGTTGCTTTGAGGACGATAATATCATTCATGTGGACGGCTCTATTGATCCGATTCGAGATCTGGAAGTGATCTCCATGGAACTGGTCATGGCTGATTTAGACACTGTGAGCAAACGCCTGAAAAAGTCGGCAAGTCAGGCGAAATCCGGGGATAAGAAATTCATTGCCGAGGCAGCGTTTTTGGAACAGTTGCAAGGTGTTTTGGATGATGGAAAAGCCGCCAGAATGCTTGAGCCGGAAACCGATCCGCAACGTGAATTGCTTCGTGACCTTTGTCTGCTGACGACTAAACCTGTGCTTTATGTGGCGAATGTCAGCGAAGAAGACATTGCTCAGGGCAACGACTTTGTTGACCGCTTACAAGCTGTCGCAAAGCAAGAAGGAGCTTCCATGGTCACTATTGCCGGGGCCATTGAGCAGGAACTCAGCCTGCTGGATGCAGAAGAACAGCAAGAATTTCTTTCTGATATGGGCATGGAGGAGCCGGGCCTGCATCGTCTGATCCATGCTGGTTATGGTCTGCTGGGCCTGATTACCTATTTTACGGTGGGCGAAAAAGAGACCAGGGCTTGGACTATCACCAAAGGCACCACTGGCCCTGGAGCAGCCGGAAAAATTCATACTGATTTTGAGCGGGGCT
>CBDTVG010000237.1:0-4053 GCA_965363745.1 uncultured Candidatus Electrothrix sp.
AGGAAGAAATTGGGGAACCCTCCCCTGCCCCTATAGCTGTTAAAGAAACAGATACGCCGGAACAGACGGAAGTTGCCGTGCCCGAAAAGCAGAAAGTTGAACAGGAAGCTGTACCGCTGAAAACTCCTGCTGAACCAACAGCTACACAGGAAAAAACTAAGGCGGATGTCGCGCAGGAGCTTCCCGCATCGGCAGTGACACAGGAGGTTCTTCCGCAGGCTGATACGCCGGAGGAGGTCGCCAGTCAAGCTGTTGAGCAGAAGCAACCCGCTGATGTCGCTACGGAATCGACGGCAGTTGATATGCCGGAACAGGATGCCAAGGAGACCGGAGCTGCTCAGGAAAAAATTGGGCCTCTCTCAGCTCCTCCAGCTGCTGAAGAAACAGATATGCCGGAGCAGACGGAAGTTGCCGTGCCCGAAAAGCAGAAAGTTGAACAGGAAGCTGTACCGCTGAAAACTCCTGCTGAACCAACAGCTACACAGGAAAAAGCTAAGGCGAATGCTGTGCAAGAAATTCAACCTGTTGAACAAAAAGTAGAGCAGGCGAATGTGAGTGAAGACACTTCTGAACAACAACAGGTGGTGCAGGAAGCCCCTGTCGAAGACGTTGCGGTTGATACGACTTCGGAACAAAATCAGGTGAAGGCGGATCAGATGCCATTGCCTGCAAGTGAATAACTGATAGTTTCGACGGATTAAGCAGTTTCAAGGCACCTCCTGATGAGTTTGGGAGGTGCCTTTTTTTGTTGATGCTATTCTCCGGTCGCACCATGTGAAGCAGGTGGATGCGAAGCCTTTTTGGTGGAGAATATATCTTTAAGGGAAGGTGAAAGATTTGCTGCAAGAGCGGGATGCAAATAGTGTTACGCTGTTTTTTGATGGATTCCGTTATGGCCACCCCAGCAGACCGTAGATGAGAAAGTGGAGTCGCTCTTCAGGATTGGCCTCTACAGAAAAGGCCGCACAGAGTAAAAAAACGATCAGGACGATACGCAGAAAAAATTGTTTGCGGCTTATCGTCTTGTATCGCCAAAAAAGGACAAGCGGGCCGCATGCCCCGAAGAGAAGAAGGACGATCAGCAAGAGAACACCTTCCGTGCGTAGGTATTCAGCTACGGGGCGGGCGATGCCGAGGGTTGAATAAATACAGAGGAGATAGACCGTTGTAAGGATTATGCGCTGTTTAGCTGGTATTATTTTGCTTTTATTCAGCATAACGACAGGTTTATTGTTTTTTCGCAGGGGCAATTCATGAATTGCCCTTACCTGCCTCTCCCTTTCAGCATGAATCTACCCTATCAATCTACCTTCCTTTCCGTTCTATCTGAGCCTGAAATAAATCCCCAAAGGTACCCATGGATTCGGGTTTACTGTCTTTAGGCGGCTGTGTGTAATTGTTCTTTTCTTCCGCTTCAGCTATGTAATCTTCAGGCACCAAGGAAATGCGTTTTTTCTCCAAGTCCACACTGTCAATTTTGACGGTGATGTCCTGTCCGGCTTCCAGCACCTCGCGGGGGTGATTGAGGCGACGACCTGAACCAATTTTGGAAATATGGAGCAGGCCGTCAATACCCGGTTCCAAGGTAATAAAAGCCCCGAACTGGGCGAGTCGGGAAACGCAACCCGCATGGATGCTGGCAGGCGCATATTTTTCTTCCACCAGATCCCAAGGATTATTCAGGGTATCTTTCAGGCTCAAAGAAATGCGATCCTTGTCCCAGTCCAGCTGCTTGACAATAACTTCCACCCGTTGTCCTTGACTGAGCACATCCTCCACCCTCTCCGTTTGACCCCAGGCAAGCTCGGATATAGGGATCAGGCCGTCCACGCCGCCGAGATCAACAAAGGCTCCGAAATCACGTATGGAGCTGACGGTTCCTTCAAGCTTGTCTCCTTTCTGCAAATTTTCTTTGAGGTGCTCCTTGAGCTGTTCCCGTTCCTCTTCGAGTATTGCGCGAGCTGATAAAATAATATTGCGGCCCTTGCTGCTGAACTCAATGATCCTGAAAGTCATGTCCTGTTCCAGATATTCATCAGGATTCTCTACCCTGCGCAGGCCCATCTGCGAGTAAGGGCAAAATCCCCGTTGACCGGCGACGGTGATTTGGAATCCGCCTTTGATTTCAGAGGTGACTCGGCCTTGAACCGGGATACCGCTTTGGAACGCCTGTTCCAATTCTTCCACGCCGACTTGGCCAGAACCTAACCGAGTGGTACATTTTTGTTCGCCGCCCCGTCCGCTCACCAGATACACAGAGACGGAATCGCCGATCTTAACCGTTAAGGCATCATTGTCATCCCGGAGTTCCGCCGTGCTAAGTATGCCCTCACTTTTTCCGCCCAAATCAAGGAAAATATTTTCACCAGTGATGTCGACGATAACAGCAGTGATCTTGTCACCGGGCTGAATTTTGTTGTCGGCGACTTTGTCCTGGAACAGATCTTCAAATCGTTCTTCACTCATTTTTTATAGTTCCGGTTAATTGCGTTCATTTAAAGAGGCGGCTGTGTCGGGTTGGATACTCTACGCATGTCGGATTGCGGTTCATGCTTTTATTGTCTGATTATTTCCGTGTTAGACGGCATATTTAACTGAATAAGATCGGCCATTGTTTTTGCGGAATTCTGCGACAGGGAGTTGGTTTTGATGTTGCTGAAAATCAATTCTGTAATGGTTTCAAAATGATCTTCCATGACGAGCTTTCGAATCATGGATTTATTATCAAACCATAAATGAAGTGACTTGATCTGACCGTGAGGTTTTTTAGGGATCAATTTCACAACCAGCAGCTTTTGACGGGCGGAGTTGGAGGTGTAACGGCTGTCCGCCGGATAAAGCTTGAAATCATCCGTCAGTTTCTTTGTTCCGGCAAAAAAAGAGTAGGTGATGTCGGATTGCAATTTTTCGGCTGACATAATGACAAGCTGGTTGTTTTTTCGGGTGTAAATGGAAAGCTCTTTTCCGTCATTGAGAATTACCTGCATGTCCGGTTTTGTGTAATTCCAACGCATGATACCAGAGGTATTAGTGGACGGACGATAGAAAACACTGCTTCCTGCACCTTCCCGATTGCGACCGTTGCTACGGGTTATTTGCTGAAAATTAAAACTGAGACTGGTCAGGTCACTGTAAACTTCTTGTATGACTTTAAATTCCCGCATAGGAATAGCGGTTGATGAAGCCCATGTTTGGGATGCTGTGACAGCCCAAAAAACGAAAAGAAGAATCAGGGTGCTTGTATGATTTTTTTTCTTACCCATTTGTTTTAGTCAGGTTTATTTTTCGACCAAAAATTTGGTCAGCCAGCCGCCGCACAGGAGATGTGGAATCGGAAACAAAAAAACGGTTGCGTTCAGGGGTGTGCGGAGAATCGTACTTTTTTTTATCTTCAATATTTGAAGTGATTTCCGGGGAATTGTCAAGAAATGTTTTCAGGTACAGGGCTGTTTCTATGGAAGAGTCAATCAGGCGCACACGTTTACCTATTCTTCGCTGAATTAATACCTTGAGTAACGAATAATGGGTGCATCCCAAGATGAGGGTGTCGATTTGCCGCAGTTTTAACGGATACAGATAACGCCTCAGTATCATTTTTGTTTCACGTTGAGCAAGCCACCCTTCCTCAATCAGAGGAACCAGCAGAGGGCATGCCTGACTGATTACTTGACAGTCAGGCATGACAGTCTTTATTTTTCGTTCGTAAACCTCGGATTGTCCGGTCGCCCTCGTTCCTATGACACCTATTTTGTTGCTTTTCATTATCATGACCGCTTTTTCGGTTGTGGCTGTGATAACGTCAATAATCGGAACAGTATATTCCCTTCGCAGGATTTCAACGGAAGTCGCAGCCGCTGAATTGCAAGCGACAATAATAACGGTCGCTCCATGACTGAGCAAAAAATCAATGTTGCGGCGACAATACGAGGTGATGACCTCAGGACTTTTACAGCCATAAGGGCTATATGCAATGTCGCCGAAGTAAATCAGTGGATATTGGGGACAGGTGCGTTCAACAGTTTTGGCGACGGTCATGCCGCCGACACCGGAATC
>CBDTVG010000238.1:0-4053 GCA_965363745.1 uncultured Candidatus Electrothrix sp.
AAATAAAAGAAACGGAGAAAAAAATTGCTGCGGGCGGAAAAAAAAGTTCCTAGTGATTTGTAGCCAGCTCTATTGATGTTGAAATGTTCAGGAGTGAGTTAAAACAAAATGATCATTCAGGGCAAATTTAATACCGCTGAAATATTCACAGATAATATTGATAGCAAATCAATAAGCCAGATATATAATCTGCTAAATAATCCTGCCGTTGAAGGCTCTAAAATCGCAATAATGCCCGATGTGCATTTGGGCAAGGGAGCGGTTGTCGGGCTGACCATGACCTTCAGCAAATATATCATTCCGAGCATCATTGGTGTTGATATAGGTTGCGGCATATCCGCCTATAAAATAGGCAATACCGAGATAGCGTTAAAAGACTTTGACTCCTTTGTTCGAAATAATATCCCTACAGGAAGAAAGGGCCATTTTGCACAACGAAACGATTATTTTTCAGTGGCCCCCGAACTTGTCGAGTTGATCGAAAAGATATGTCCCCATGAGCATCATAGAGTTTTGCAGAGCATCGGCACATTAGGCGGTGGCAATCATTTTCTTGAGCTGGAAAGAAACGATGAGGGTGACATCTGGCTGGTTGTTCACAGCGGCAGTCGAAATCTTGGACTGCAAGTATGTCGCTATCACCAGAACAAGGCGAAACAAAGCATCAAAAAGGAATTCCACGGTGCCGGTGCCTATCATGGTATGGAGTATATGACCCTGGAGGGCGGCGGAGATGAATACCTTCATGATATGAAAATTGCACAGGATTACGCATTGCTGAATAGGACTGTAATGTGCAGGATAATTATTGAAGAATTTTTTAATAAAAGCTTATCTGAATGTGAGCATATTTCCAGTGTGCATAATTATTTTAATTTTCAAGATAATATTATCAGAAAAGGGGCAATTGCGGCCCCGGCTGGAAAAAAGGTCATTATTCCCCTGAACATGCGGGATGGATCCGTGGTTGCAACCGGAAAAGGCAATCCGCAATGGAATGCTTCGGCACCACACGGAGCGGGAAGAATAATGTCCAGAGGTGATTCAAAGGCCTTGATCTCCTTGCAAGAGTATCAGGAGTCTATGCGAGGAATATTTAGTTCCTGCGTTAATCCCTCAACCATTGATGAATCCCCAATGGCTTATAAGCCTGCCGAAGAAATAACAGCTCTTATTCACGAAAGCGTGGATATCGATTTTACAATGAAACCAATATATAATTTCAAAGCAGATGGTTCTTAACAGATTTTGCTACGGGTGGAAAAAAATAGTTCGTCGTGATTTGCAGCCATGAAAAGCTCTATTTGTTCCTCGGCAGTTCACCGATGAAACTCTTCTTGAAAAAAGAGTTTTGATCTATAATTTTAAACAGTTATCATGAAGAGATTCAGCAAAAGAAATATTGGTAAATTGATTATCCTCAATTCAGTCATAGGTATAGGTGCCTTGCTGATGTGGCTGGGGTATACTGGGTATATCTTTTGGAACTCGAAAACAAACCTTACAACGGAATTGCTGCGGATAGAGAAGGAATATATAAAAAACAATATTCGTGAATCAGTGCTGGATTTTATTCACAAACTTGATGCCCAACACCAGCAGCATATTACAAATGTTATCAAGCAGTACGCCAGCCGCGCCGAGAACGAGGATATGTTTATACTTGATCTCCGCAGTATGGAAAGAGGGGATAAAATCAACACGATGCTCGTCTCTCCTGACCATTCCGATCTGCTGAATGGTCTACTACTGAATGACGATGATGAGAATACGCAGGAGCTTGAATTTCGGGAAGAATTCCTGAACGGGCTCAAAAAACACGGGGAGCTTTTTGTCAAATACCAGGATCAGAAGCCGAATACCGATGAAGTCCGTCCCAAGATGACCTACTTCAAACTCTATCCGAAGCGGAGCTGGATTGTTGCGCAGGGCTTTTATTTTGATGATTTAATGACGCAGATTGATCAATTCAAGGAGCGGCATCGAAAACTTTTTCAGGAAAAAATACGGGTTTCTCTTGTTCTTTTGGGTTTTTCTCTTCTCGGTTTCCTGTGCCTTTATCTGCTATACATGTTAGGCTAAATACATGATTTATCCATGCTAAATTAGCAAAAAATACGCATATTTTATTAATTTTACAGAAGAAAAATATATGAAATCAATACAATGCATATTACCATTTACTCTGATTTTTTTTTCAATGTTGTTTTTTACGTTCTCTCCGGCATCAGGGAGGGGATTGAGCAGTGATACAACAATCACCAAGATGGAAGAAATAAAGAAAGAAGCTGGAAAAAGTGTAGAATTTGCGCATATTCAGCTACAAGGTGTGGTTCAGTCCAGCAGTATACAACAAATAAAAATTGCCGCAAAAATTTTAGAGATTGCGATGATGAATGTCGCTGTGGCCGGTGAGTTGTTCACAAAAATACAAAATGGGAACACCGTCAATGTTGAACATACCGAGACTTGCCTAGACATTGCCTATGAACTCAAAATTGCCACCGGATACCTCGCCACAGGCAAGATACAGAAAACGAATGCCAGAATTGCACGAGTCAAAAAACTTGCTAAAAAACAGCCGAAACCCGCAAACCTTGAACAGGTTCACAGCGAGTTTGATAAAATAAAAAGAGAAGTGGCCACAGCCGCCGGATCGGAAAAGGAGCATGACAGCTTTTTATCAAAGTCAGATATCGCACGGGATGCAATGGGCTTAAAATAATGCATATGAAATTAGGCCAAGGTTCACTCTTATCATACCGTGACGCTACCTAAAAGCACCACCGCATGGGTAGTAATCCCCTCTCCCCGTCCCGTATAACCCATCTTTTCCGTGGTGGTGGCCTTGATATTAATATTCTCCGGCGAGGTTGTACAGACAGTTGCAAGATTGCTTTTCATCGCCCTCAAGTAGGGAGCAAGCTTAGGCTGCTGACAAACCACCGTGATATCCGCATTGACGATCCGCATATTTTTTTCCTTGACCAGCTCCATCACGCCTGCCAACAGCTTGAGGCTATCCGCCCCCCGGTACTGTTCATCGCTGTCCGGGAAATGCTGGCCAATATCTCCAGCACCAAGGGCACCGAGCAGAGCATCCATCAAGGCATGCACCAAGACATCGGCATCCGAGTGACCGTCCAAACCAAGATGATAGGGAATTTCCGCCCCGCCAAGAATGAGCTTGCGCCCCTCAACCAGCCTGTGAGCATCAAAACCGTGTCCGATTCGCATTGTTTCGCCTTTTTCCTGATCTTGCCCGATCAGACCAGCAGCGATTTTCAGGTCATCCGGTCGGGTAATCTTGATATTCTCTTCACTGCCCAGAACCACACTGACCGAAACCCCGGCGTGTTCCAGTAGGGAAGCCTCGTCCGTGCCGATGAAGCCGGTGGAGTCCGCATATTCATACGCCCGCTCCAAGAGATGACGATCCATGCCTTGCGGAGTCTGGGCCTGCCAGAGCTGGGAGCGATCCACCGTGCCGATGATTTCGGCATCCTCAACCTCTTTCAGGGTGTCCTTGACCGGTACCGCAGCGATTACCGCGCCGTGCTCTTCAATGCCGACCAAGCAACGGTCGATGATTTCAGTGGTGACCATGGGGCGGGCACCGTCATGCACTAAGATGCGTTCAATGGAGTCAGGCAGGGCCTCCAAACCGTTGCGCACAGATTGCTGGCGGGTTTCACCACCGTTAGTAAACTGAATTTGTTGCTTTTGGCTCTGATTCAGAAATGGAAGGAGCTGTTCTTTGCCGGATTGGAGATGCTCCGGCGGCAGGACGACTATGACTGTGTGGACAGCGGGGTGGGTGAGAAAAACACGCAGGGTGCGCACCAACACAGGGATCCCGGCCAGTTCAAGGAATTGTTTGGGGATGTCCGCTCCCATCCGGGTGCCGAAGCCTGCTGCAGGGATGATGGCCGCAGTTGTGCCTTGTTCTTTCTTCATATTTGCTCTCAAGATTTTCGGCTCACCTGAATTGAAACCTTTTTATTATCATAATCAACGCTGAGTATCTGAACGAGAAAGACACCGGCTGAGGAA
>CBDTVG010000239.1:0-4038 GCA_965363745.1 uncultured Candidatus Electrothrix sp.
GCCGGGAAGGTTATTTCGTTCATCGGTTGTTATTTGGAGTTAAGGTTCGGGTTGGTTCGGGCTGGGTTCAGAGCCTGTTAAACAACTTTGTGAAGCATTCAAGAGCATATTCCATCGCCTTCAGCGACTATATATGTTCAATTTATACTGCTCCAGCTATGCAAGCCTCTTGCAATGCATTTAGAATTTTCCTTTCTTGTCAAGTAACAAGAGGCGAAGCATTGAAAATCGCTTTAAAGAAGCCGCTTGCCCGCTCGTTCGAACACTTGCCTAAAAGTAAGATTGGATACCCGTTACAGTCTTTGTAGCTTTCATAACCTACAAATCCCTTTCGTTCAAATGACTTAAGACATTTTCCTCGAAATCCATCGGTAAATAGTGTGATTGTAGCTTGCCGGGCCTCGTATCGTTCGATTATTGTACGAAGATGCGACGCAAGAAGCGTTCCCACCAAATCGTATCTATAAACACTCTCCATGTTATTCACTAAATATGGGTGCCCAGCAGTCACGGCTATATAAATATGAAGAGCAGTCTTTGCTTTCTCTGGGTCTTCTTTCATAACCGGCGGCGTGAATGCAGTATAACAGACTTTATCTTCTAAGTATTTTTTATAAGTAGCAGATTCTATTGGGTAGGCCATCGTAATTGCTGCAATTTCATTATTGTTCTTATCAACTGCTATTGCAAGTGAATCAGGATTGGTTTCAACCTTAGGCCTCCAATTATTCGCCCGCATATCGAGCCTTGATTGACGGGTTCTGCCCCGACCTGCGGACATTGTGCCAGCATATATATCGTCCGCAAACTGAAGACACTGTTGAAATGCATGCGAATCAGAACTAGCAATCTGGTGATGAATGATCTCATCATGAACTATCGCACAAGACTCAGCTTCCGTTGTCAAACCGCCAACATGATCTCGAGTTTGATCATCAAGCCATCGTCCACCCATATAAATTAATGGAAGGAGCGACAACAAAAATGTCGATAATGATATAATAGTTCTTGAATCAAGAGACCAACCAGACGGTTCAAAAGTAAACTTTATAAGACAGCCAAGTGAAGTTAAAAGTCCTGCAAAAGCGAAACAGATGACAAGTGTGTCTGCTGCTGGCGAGATATCCTCGATCATGGCTCGCATTCGTCGGACAAACCTTTTCCAAAATTTTATTCTTATTGGACGAAAACGCAGTTCATCAGTATTTTGCATAGATATTCTCTTTTTTAGTTAAAAGGGGACAAACCACGTTTTCTATTTGTGTCCCCATATTTATTCGTTCCTTTGCCCTACGCCATCGTCACCTCCAGCACATCCACCAACCATCCCCCATAGCCCATATCCCAGAGCGCGGCGGTACTCGTGTGCCGCTTAGGAATTATCCTGCAATTGGTGCAAATATTCTTGCGCCTTTGTCCGTTGTTCGGCGGAAAGTTCCATATCTATTTCTTTTTTATTTACTTCCGCTCTGTTTTTTTGCTCGTCCGGCAGATCATTGTCTGCTAAAGCTGCCATGGAATACCAAGCATGGGCGAAAACGGAATTAAAGTCGCAACCGTCGCCGTGTTGATAGCAGTCTGCGACATATTGTTGCGCCAGCCCGCAATTGAGATTCGCCGCATAGATGAGCCACTCAAGACTCAGCTCCAAATCCGCTGCAACATCTTCTCCCTGTCGATAGATAACAGCCAGATTATAGGCAGCAAGACCATGCCCTTGATTGGCGGCCTCAGTGAACCAACGGAGAGCTCCGGGGATATTCTTTTCCACCTCCCACTCTGGATCACCTGTGAGATAGAGATGAGCGAGATCATCCTGTGACCAGATATCACCGGCCTCGGCCCGCCGAAGTAAATTTTCTAAGGCGCTGGCTTGAAAGTCGGCCCCAACGAACATTGTTTGAAGATGCGTCCTGTAACAATGAATTTCAGCGGCGGTGATAGGTAATATGCCTATAAAAAAAGTATGTTGCGCTATGAAGGTTTTAGCGGTGACAGATGCGTGAACAAGATCGCCCGTTTGTTCCATTAGCTGCATTGCCTTGAGGTCCGGCGGGAGTTCCTGAAGTGCGGAGGGGAAAATCAGTTTCTGCATCCCATGTTTGTCCTTCAGCACGATTTTACAGATGTCGTATGTCTTGTCATCGGCGACGCAGGCATAAATACCGCCGGTCAGTATCTGCCTCTCTTCCTTCACCGGTTCACCCGGCTGAACAAGATTTCTCCCCTCATGCACCAGCCGGTTCAGCCAGTAGAGGGCTTTTTTGCTGTCTCTCGGCAGATCAACTCCAATAAGATAACGATCCGCAAGGGCGACCATCGCCTTATGATCACAGCGGCGGATCGCATAGGAAACCGCACCTTGCAGCCATTCAGGCGCATTTTCAGCAAGACAGTCAGCAACGGAGTCAGCATAAAGCCTGTACCCTTGGACATCCTGCTCAGACAGAGGGCTGTGTTGCATATACACGCTGTTTTCAATAAAAAACGACTTGGTCAGGGGAAGATGATCTGCTCCGAATGCGCCATCTTTTTCGACGGTGCCGTTGACCAATGTTTTTTCAATCAGCTCCGGTGTGAGTTGCTCAAGGCATGTGGAGTAACGAAGAACATGGACAAAATGATCTTCTATGTACACTATTTTGGCCAGCCAGTACGATGTATCCTGCTGTTCCCGGACACCGTAGATGCCGCCTTCGATCAGCTCGATCGACGGGCACGCTTCAACGTCTTCAACAACTTCTTCTTGATCTTCTCTGTTGATTATCTCGAAAGCATCAATCACTTCGATTTCTTTGCTCATATTTTGAGCATTCGGTTGTTCCTCCGTTTGGTCTTCGAGATCTCTTTCTATCCTTGGTTCCTCCAGCCTTGGTTCTGGTTTCAGCTCAAACTTCGAGTCGAACGCCATGTCCAGTATGGGTTCTGATTGCAGTACCGATTGCGGAGAGATATCATTTTCAATGTTGCCTTGGCCTGGTTCCCGCTCAGCGAGTGAAGGCTTTCTTGACGCTCTGCGTTTATTTTTCTTGAACGGTTTTATTTTGTTAAAGAAGTCTGAAAACTTTAAAAAAGACATAAAAATAAACCTTATGGGGAAGTTGGCTGAAATTGTCTCTATAAATTGTTGTGACGAAGTGAGTATTTTCTGCACAATGTAGGGTGAAAAGAGGTATATGTCAATTACTCAGGTTCTTCTTCTTGAAAACTTCCGTAAAGTACAGAGCGGAGATGGAGCGGCAGTAAATTTTATATTTTTTTACACATCCCGCTCGTTGCGTTATTATTCCTTCCATGTGCGCTCATTGCGCCGTATCGGCCATTGAAGAAGTTGACGATGAAAATATATATACCCTCTTGACTTTTCAGAAGTATTAGTTACGTTATTCTTGTGTTCCTCTTGGAACGTCGCGATAAAGTCACGGCGATCTTCCCTGTTTGGAAGTATTGTCTAACATATTTTTTATTGATTCAATCCTAAAATTCAAAAAATTCCTGATCCGTAAGGGAGAATACATATGAACCAGTCCATTGATGAAGCCACCTCTCCAGCCCCTGCTCCTCCACTTTCGACCGAGCAAAATATCGCTCCAGAGAAATCTGTCCAAGAAATCAACAAAGCCGTGCAGGACAGCTCGGCCTGGGTGGGCCTGCTGAAACGTGAAATAGCAAAAAACATTGTCGGTCAGGAGATGCTGGTGGATCGGCTGCTCATCGGCCTGCTTGCCGGGGGGCATGTCCTGCTGGAAGGCCTGCCCGGTCTGGCCAAGACGCTTGCTGTGAAGACCTTGGCGGCGGCGGTGTCCACGGACTTTCGCCGTATCCAGTTCACCCCGGATATGCTGCCCGCAGACATCATGGGCACGGAGATTTATAATCCCAAAAATACCTCTTTTGAGGTCAAGCAGGGGCCAATTTTTTCCTCTATCATTCTGGCCGATGAGATCAACCGGGCACCATCCAAGGTGCAGTCGGCCTTGCTGGAGGCCATGCAGGAAAAACAGATTACTATCGGAGAGTCCACCTTTCCCCTGCCTG
>CBDTVG010000240.1:0-4037 GCA_965363745.1 uncultured Candidatus Electrothrix sp.
TAGACCATGGTGTAGCCGAGAGCGATCAGGGCGTAGATGGAACCACGGGTCAAGCCGCTGAAAAAAAGTTCAATGAGGTATTCAAAATCCATGAGCGATTATTGCCGGTCGGCAGTTTGAGGTTGATATGCCTGTCAGGCCTTGTTCAATATTCCAAGGAACGATGCACAATCAAAGGATTCAAATTTCGTTTGAACCTTATCAAGGTTTGCAAAAATGTCAATGTGACAATAGACGGGCCTGAACGAAAATACAGTTGCTAACGATAAATAAAACAAAACGGAGCGGGGCCGCAAAGGCTCCGCTTTTTTTTTGCAATCTCCTTGAATATCCAAGATAATTCTCCGTATCAGAAAGGTTGGGGTTGATTTTTGTAGACCTGCGTGGTTAATTGTTCAATTTATGCGCTTACTGACAAATAAGATGAAGTATTAATAATATAAGAAAATATAAGAGGTAAAATTAATGGAGCGGTCAACGGACAAAGCGGTTATCGAGGTGCTGGCTAATCACAAAGGCGGCAAACAGGTTGAAACAGCTTGGGACAGGTACGAGGCCCAGCAACCCCAATGCGGTTTTGGTGAACTCGGAGTCTGTTGCCGACACTGTATGCAGGGCCCTTGTCGCATTGATCCTTTCGGGGAGGGCGCAAGCCGGGGTATCTGCGGTGCGGATGCGGACACCATTGTCGCACGGGGCCTGGCCAGGGCCATAGCTGGCGGAACTGCCTCGCACAGCGGCCATGCCCTGCATGTGGCCCATGTGTTGAAAAAAACCTTGGCAGGTAAAACCCCGGACTATGCGGTCAAAGATGAAGGCAAGCTCAAGGCCGTTGCCCAGCGGATCGGTGTCGCCGTGGAAAGCCGCTCAATCAAGGAAATCGCTGAAGATGTGCTGGGTGTCGCTCTGTCCGAGTTCGGTGATAAAGGCGAGGCTCTGACTTGGGCCGCAACCACGCTGACCGCCGGTCGGTTGGAGACCTTCAGTAAGTTGGGCATTGTTCCCACCAGTATTGACGGCTCAATCGCCGAGGTCATGCACCGCACCACCTACGGGGTTGACGCTGATCCGATCAATATCCTGCTCGGTGCGCTCAAATGTGCTGTGGCTGATTACACGGCCAGTCACATAGCGACCGATCTTTCGGATATCCTGTTTGGCACCCCACAGCCTGTGGTCAGCAAAGCCAATCTGGGTGTCATCAAGAAAAATGCGGTCAATATCGCTCTGCACGGTCATAATCCACTCCTCAGCGATATCATCGCTCAAGTAGCGAGCGAACCTGAGATGATTGAGGCTGCCAAGCAAGTTGGCGCACCCGCAGGGCTGAACGTGGTGGGCATCTGCTGCACCGGCAACGAGGTGCTGATGCGTCATGGCGTACCCTTGGCGACCAGTTCCGTGTCTCAGGAGGTGGCGATCATGACCGGTGCTTTGGATGCGATGGTGGTTGATTACCAATGCATCATGCCCGCCGTGGCCACTGTGGCCGAGTGCTTCCACACCAAGATCATCACCACTATGCCCATCGCCAAAATACCCGGTGCCTTGCATATGGAATTTTCTGATGAGAATGCGGCGGAATGCGCCCGGGAAATTCTCAGGCAGGGGATTGACAACTTCAAAATTCGCAACCCGGACAAGGTGCTGATCCCTCAAGAATCCTCCGTCGCTATTGCCGGTTTTTCCGCCGAGGCCATTATCGGAGCCCTGAGCAAGGTCAATGCCGAAGACCCCCTCAAACCGCTGATTGACAATATCGTATCCGGCAATATCCGAGGCATCTGCCTTTTTGCCGGTTGTAACACGGTCAAGGTAACCCAGGATCGTAATTACACGGTGATGGTGGAAAAATTGCTTGCCGAGAATGTCCTGATTTTAGCCACCGGCTGCGCATCCGGGGCCTATGCCCGGCACGGTTTCATGGCTTCCGAGGCCACAGAGAAATATGCAGGAGAGGGTTTAACCGCCGTGCTCACCGCCATCGGCGAAGCTGCCGGGTTGGGCGGGCCGTTGCCGCCGGTGCTCCATATGGGATCCTGTGTGGACAATCCCAGGGCCGTGGACGTAGCCGTAGCTGTGGCGAATAAACTGGGCGTGGATCTCAGTCAATTGCCTGTGGTCGCCTCGGCCCCGGAATCCATCACGGAAAAAGCCGTGGCCATCGGCAGTTGGGCCGTAGCCTGCGGCCTGCCCACCCATCTAGGCGTGGTGCCGCCGGTCTTAGGCAGCACTCTGGTCACCGAGACTTTGACCTCCACGCTGAAAGATTTGCTGGGCGGCTATTTCATTGTCGAGACGGATCCGGCCAAGGCCGCCGACGCTTTACTTGCGGTGATCGATAAACGACGTGCCGGTCTCGGCCTGTCATAGGGAGGCGGTTATGGAACTTATTTATGTACATGCGGATCGTTGCTTAGGCTGTAAAACCTGTGAGATTGAATGCAGGATCGCCCATGCCGAGGAAAAAAATTTATTCGCCGCTGTCAGTCAATCCCATCCGCCTAAACGGAGACTGTTTGTCGAACAAAATAAGGAGATAAAATCTCCGATTCTCTGCCGTCATTGCGAGGAGGCCCCCTGTATTGTCGACTGCATTAGCGGCAGTATCTACAGGGACAAAAATGGCTTTGTCCAGCGAAAAAAGGAACGCTGCATCGGCTGCTGGTCCTGCATCATGGCCTGTCCTTTCGGGGTGGTGGTGAGGGATGCGGATGCGCATATCGTGGTCAAATGCGACCATTGTCCTGATTTGGAAATCCCCGCCTGCGTGGCTGGCTGCCCAACCCACGCTTTGGAACTTATTGACGTAGACGAACTGCCCAAGGAGCGGCGCAAGGAACTTCTGCTTAGAAAAGAGGCGTGAAGATGAAATACGTTATCGTGGGCGGTTCTATCGCCGCCGCCACCGGCTTGGGGGTTATACGTGCAAACAGGCCAGAGGCGGAGATCCAGGTGGTTGCCGATGAAGCGGTGCCGTTTTATTACCGCGCTCTGATTCCCTACCTGATTGACGACAGCCGCAAGGTTGAAGAGATTCTTTTTACCGAACAGCCAGCCTCTTTCAACGGGGTCAGTCTGCGTCAGGATCAATGCGTTAGTGTTGACCCTGAGCAACGGCTGGTCAATCTCAAATCAGGCGAAGAACTGGCCTATGACAAGCTGCTGCTGGCGGTCGGGAGTCTTCCCATACTGCCAGATATACCAGGTCTTGACAGTGAAGGTGTCTTCACCCTGCGTAATATGGATGATGCGCTCAAAGTCAGAGACTATCTGAAAGGGTGCAAAAGTGCAGCGGTTATCGGCGGTTCTCTGGCCGGTATCAAGGTGGCCGAGGCTCTGATGCGGACGGAACTTGACGTCACCGTGGTTGAACAGCGGCCTCATATTCTACCACACATAGCTGATGTGGCTGTGGCTGAGCAATTTACCCGACGTTTGCGGCAAAGGGAATTTGCTCTTCTGATGGAGGACCCCGCCCAAGAGATTCTTTCCTCCGGCGGCAGGGCAACCGGGGTTCGACTTGCATCGGGCAAGACCGTTACAGCGGATCTTGTTGTGCTGATGGTCGGAGTCCGGCCTAACATTGATTTTCTTGCAGGATCAGGAATTGAGGTGCGTCAGGCGGTTGTAACAGATAAAAAAATGCGGACTTCAGCCCCGGATATCTATGCTGTAGGAGATATGACACAGTTTTATGACCCGGTTGTCAAAAAAGATATGGTGAGTGCCCTCTGGGGTAACGCTGTGCATATGGGTCGGGTGGCGGGTTTCAATATGAGCGGCATAGAGGCCTTTGCCCCTCCTCTTCTTTCCTGTTTGAACAGCACGGAGATTGCTGGGCTTCCTATTATTTCAGCCGGACTGCTCCATACCAAATCGGAACAGTATACGGTGTATACTGAAACGCAGGGAGAAAATTACCGCAAGCTCATTTTTGACGAAGATCGTCTCATCGGTATGCTTTTCCTTGGTAACATAAGCCGGGCCGGAGTCTACACAAATCTGATCCGCAACCGGCTGTCTCTCGGTTCCCG
>CBDTVG010000241.1:0-4032 GCA_965363745.1 uncultured Candidatus Electrothrix sp.
GACAGCGACCACATCAAAACGAACGGGAATCTCCTTGCCGTGCAGGTAGGAAAGGGCAACCTTGCAAATCTGTCGCTGCTTACGAGCATCAACCGCTTCAAAGGGACTGCCGAAGTTCCGGCCTCGGCGTGTCTTCACCTCGATAAAGACTAAATACTCACCATCACGGGCGATGATATCCACCTCGCCGATCCGCAGGCGGTAATTGCGCTCTATAATGGAATACCCCTGTTGCTCCAAATATCGCACAGCGGCATCTTCACCGGAACGCCCGGTTTCTTTTCTGGAAGCCTGAGCGTTCATCAGTATGTTGGCCCGGTCGACAGCCTAAGCCTAACTTAACTGCCCGCAGCATTTTTTGTACTTCTTTCCCGATCCGCAGGGGCAGAGAGCGTTACGGCCTATCTTTTCCTCTTCACGGCGCACTGTCTGCGGAATTCTTTCGCCTGCATCAGGTGCGCTGGCCGCTCTGGCTATTTCCATCTCCGCCTCTCGTCTGCGCCGTTGTTCCTCCTCAAAGCGGTCGACTTCATCGCTCTGAAGAATCCGAATATGCATCAGGTTGTTTATCGTCTGCTCCTTGACCGTCTCAATCATGGAGAGAAACAGCTCAAATCCTTCTCTTTTGTATTCATCCAAAGGATCTTTCTGACCATACCCGCGCAGTCCGATACCTTCTTTGAGGTGATCCATATTGAGCAGGTGCTCCTTCCATAGAGTGTCGACCATCTGCAAAAGGATTATCCGCTCCACCTGACGCATCTGATCAATCCTGTTGCGTTCTTCCTGTGCCTTGTAAGCCTGATCAACCTCGACCTGCAATTTTTCTCGCAGAATGTCGGCGTTCAGTTCAGTGCGGTCTTCATCCAACCAGCCGGGTTGAATATTGAACAGCTCTCCCGCCCGGTCTTCAAACGGCTGCCAGTCCCAATCCTCTGGATGTCTACGTTCCTGCGCGACTCCGGCTACAAGGGTGTCCACCAAATCCCTGATCATGTCCGCAATGATCTCAAAGACATCCTCACCTTGGAGGACTTCCCGCCGCTGGCTGTAGATGACCTCACGCTGCTTATTCATGACATCGTCATATTCCAACAGATGCTTACGAATATCAAAGTTATGGCCTTCCACCTTGCGCTGGGCGTTTTCAATGGCCTTGGAAATCATATTGTGCTCAATCGGCTCATCCTCTTCCATGCCCAGTTTTTCCATAATCGCACCCAATTTTCCTGAACCGAAGATCCGCAGCAGGTCATCCTCCAGAGAGAGGAAGAAGCGGGAGGAACCGGGATCGCCCTGACGACCAGAGCGGCCTCGCAACTGATTATCAATTCTCCGGGATTCATGGCGGCTGGTGCCAAGGATATGCAGCCCGCCCGCCTCACACACGCCTTCTCCGAGCTTGATGTCCGTGCCCCGTCCCGCCATATTGGTGGCGATGGTGATCTTGCCTTTCTGCCCGGCGTCAGCAATGATTTCCGCCTCACGATCATGCTGCTTGGCGTTGAGCACCTCATGGCGAACTTTTTCTTTTTTCAGCATCTTGGAAATCTTTTCCGACACGTCAATGGAGATGGTGCCCACTAAGACCGGTTGCCCCTTTTCATGCAGGTTTTTGATTTCCTGAACAATAGCCCGATATTTGGCAGCTGTGTTTTTGTAGATCACATCGGCGTAATCTATGCGAATCAGATTTTGGTTAGTCGGAATAACAACTACATCTAAATTGTAAATTTTCTTAAACTCTGGTGCTTCCGTATCAGCGGTGCCGGTCATGCCGGACAGGTTTTCGTACATCCGAAAGTAATTCTGAAAGGTGATTGAGGCGAGGGTCTGATTTTCCTTCTCAATATTCACCCCTTCTTTGGCCTCCAAGGCCTGATGCAACCCGTCTGAATAACGGCGGCCCTCCATAGTCCGACCTGTGAACTCGTCAACAATGATGACCTCGCCATTCTTGACAATATAATCCACATCCCGCTGAAAGAGGACATGGGCCTTCAATGCCTGATTGACGTGATGCAATTGATTGATATTGTTCGGATCATACAGGTTGTCCACTTCAAGCAGTTTTTCGGCAAGGATCACACCCTCATCGGTGAGCAGTGACTGGCGGGCTTTTTCGTCCTTGGTGTAATGCTCCTCTTCCTTGAAGTTTTTCATGATCTTGTCGACCTTGATGTACATGTCCGTGGACATATCCGCAGGGCCGGAAATGATGAGCGGTGTGCGGGCCTCATCAATCAGGATGGAATCGACCTCATCGACAATAGCGAAATTGAAACCGCGCTGGCAGTATTCCGCTGTCTCAAACTTCATATTGTCCCGCAGGTAATCAAAACCAAACTCGTTATTGGTGCCGTAGGTGACATCAGAGGCATAGGCTTCCCGTCGTGACGTATCATCCATATCATGAACAATGGCCCCGGTGGTCAAACCGAGAAAATGGTAAAGCTGGCCCATCCACTCCACATCACGACTGGCCAAGTAATCATTAACCGTCACCACATGCACCCCTTTGCCGCTCAGGGCGTTGAGATACACAGCGGCGGTGGAGGTCAGCGTTTTACCCTCACCGGTCTTCATCTCAGCTATTCTCCCTTGGTGCAGGACAAGGGCACCGACCAGCTGTACATCGTAATGACGCTCTCCGAGAACCCGTTTCGCGGCTTCTCGGCAGACAGCAAACGCTTCGGGCATCAGATCATCCAAAGATTCTCCGTTTATGAAGCGCTGTTTAAATGCAGCGGTCTTTTCCTGAAGCTCAATATCACTAAGCGGCGAGACAGTAGGTTCCAGTTCATTAATTTGTTCGACGATCTTGCGCAGTACTTTGACCTCTCGATCATTTTTACTGCCGAATACTTTGGTTAACGCTTTGCCTATCATTCAATTTCTCCGATTTTTCTCTAAAGAGAACCTAATGGTTTTCTTTATTATCTTATATCAATACGAGTAAATATTTGGTATTTTCGTTGATCAATCTGTCGCTAAATCGGCGACGACTGTTCAGTTTCTTCCGTTTCGCGCTGTCCAGATTAACGCCTCTTCATCGCAATCGGGAAATTTAGGACATTGCAAACAGTCGCTCCATACTTTATGGGGCAGATCGTTTTTTTCTATATCTATGAAGTGCAATTTTTTAAAAAAGTCAGCCTGATACGTCAGGACAAAAATCCGTTCAATCTCAAGGCTCCACGCCTCATCAAGGCAGGATTTGACCAGTTTTCTCCCTATTCCCCGGCCTTGATTATTTTCAGTCACGGCAAGGGAACGAATTTCCGCCAGATTGTCCCAACAGATATGGAGCGCACAGACACCCTTGATTGCTCCATGATCATCATAGACCACAAAATCCCGAAGCTGATCGTACAGTGAACTGTAGGAGCGGCCTAAAAGTAGCCCTTTTTCAGCAAATTGCCCCAACATCTTGTGAATCGCCTTTACATCCCCCATGCGGGCGGGGCGAATTGGCACAGTTGTACGTGTGTTCATTGTCTGTTTCAATTTTGTTGAAAATCTTTCAAAATAACTTGTTCCCTGTATTCAGTCAAGCCTTCAAGAGGATCTCTTATAATATCAACTTGATAGATGAAAAATGAATAAAACCGTCACGGCTCTCCGATCAGAGAGGATTCTCCGACCAAAGGGGCGACACGTTTTTTTCTTTCTCTTAGCAGGAGCAGTATTTCCACGGTCGCCGCATCCCCAATATTCTCAAGTGGGACCTCAGCTAATTCTCTGTTTAGAGAAGGGGAGGCGTTCTCGGAATCAGGGGGATATATAATGGTCTGTCCGGCCCAGATGCCGATCAAAAACATCCAGAGGAACAGACAGGGGGTGCTTCCACAGTGAGTTGGCTATTCTATTGTGCGGTGTGCGGTTAGTTGTCATCCGGTTCAGCTGCCTCAGCGGGAAAGAATCCGTTTTTCAGTGCTTCCTCATCCAATATTTTATGGAGAATGGCGGTCAGGCAACCGGGCTGGAGGTAGTCCTGTCCTCGACCGTTGGCAAAAATAAAAGAGGATTCAT
>CBDTVG010000242.1:0-4020 GCA_965363745.1 uncultured Candidatus Electrothrix sp.
AGTTGGAAGTGTCCGGCATCTTCAAGATGAAAAAGATGCCGGATGAACGGGTTGCCCGTTTTTCACTTCCTTCCGTTCAGATGAGCAAACATAAGACGGTTGATAGGAAAGATTTTAATCCCTGCCAAGCACTTCTTTCTTTTTACTCATTGCCACCTTACAGACCTCGTTAATCAGTTCGTCTTCCACGCCGATTTCCTTTAATGCAGATTTCATATGGCCGACAAAAAGGTCGAAATGATATCCGCTCAAACCTTTTTGCACGAGATGATTATGCGCTTTTTTCAAACCCTTCCATTTGTAGTTGTCAGGGCCGTTAAAGGCGAAAGCAAGAAAGCTGTTCATCATGCGGCGTTGCCGAGTTATATTTATGTCTTTAAAGAAGCGGTTGAGTCGATCATCGGCTAAAACTTTTTTGTACATAAGGTCAATAGCCTTATCGACAGCTTTCGCACCGCCCAATTTGTGATACAGCTCGTCTTCACAGTCTCCTTTTTTCTGTACCTGACAGTCAGTCGTCGTCCCTTTGGTGCTGAAGGTCAGATTTTGCTCAACCATATCGACCACGGGCACTGCCGGAATCTCGGTAAGACCGTACCAATCATTAAGATCCACACCGTCCGGTAAATGGCTCAACAATTTTTCAGCCACATACTGACTGGCCTGACGGAAACGGAGTTTGGCATGCACTTTGATCTCTCGCTCCTCATGACTGCAAATCGTGGTATAGTAGACATCACGATGGCCCTTGGGCGGAATTGTGTCATGTCGGGAGTAGGAGACAACCTCCCAAGGATCAACCTGGAAACTCATATCATATCCCATGCCGTCCGAATTGAATATATAGGTATTTTTATCCAATGCTCCTTTTTCATCCAGATAGCCGCTCTTTAAGATTTCCTTACCGTCTTGATCCGTTATAAGCACCTCAAGCCACATCTGTCGAATATTGGTTAATGAGGTTGGCAGGTTATGACCGGCTCTCCTGTTGTGCACCCTGACTAAAATTTTATACAGCTCTCCCTTATCGTTGTAAATCGGTTCTACATCGATCTCTGCGGCAGACTGAAGGCGTTCCACCGCCATTTTGTATTTATGGCGAAGATTTTCCGCTAATTGGAGATCACCCTCTTTTTTAGCCTTCAATTCTCCCAAAAAGTACATTAAGAAGTTGGCGCCGTTAAAGTAATGATGATATTCACTGCGCTTGGGCTTAGTGAAACTATCCGCTGAGCGTTTGAAGGTGTCAATATCCACCATATGGCAGTCCTGACATTGAATGTCGTTGACGGCATACATACTCCCTTTCCACTCGGCATAGGTATGCTCAAACGGAGTATGCTCCTCATAATGAAAGACATGATGACAGCCAGCACAAAGCTCCGCTGACGTAAACAAAGGCGATTCCACACATTCATGGAAGCCACCGCCGCAGTTTTCGTAGGGCTTGATAGGACCGTATTTGGTCAGCGTCACAGAACCATCCGCATTTTCACGGCCCGGAGAAAGGACGTAGGAACCGTTTTCTGGCTCATGAGACGGCGTTTCCCAATGGGTATGTCGTTTTATAGAATGGCAAACATCACAGGAAACACCTGCCAGAGCCAAAGGACTGAGGTTGTTAAAATCAAGATTTTCGGTTTCTCCTTTCACAAAGGCGGCTGCGGTATGGCAACCTTCGCATTGCTTTGTTATTCCTTTGCCGACCTTTTGTATGGCCAGATTCAGTTCTCCGAGATAAATCGGATCTTGAAAAGCCATGGCATGCATTGATCCCTGCCACTCCCGGTATTGCTTATTATGACATCCGCCACAGGTATTTATGTTTGGGGCGACAAAGTCCGCCTTTGTTTTTTCCCATTGAAGATTAGACGGCTTAAAAGAAAGCAGCTCCGGCTTCTTGGGTGCTTCAGCAAAAGCTGAAGATACGACGATGGCCAGTCCGGCTGTCAAGCCGAGAACCAATCCAACACATTTGTGCTTCATTACTTTTTCCTCCTTTTTAAATTTCAAGAGATAACAGACTCCTTCCGTTATTAAAAAGTATTATAGGGCAATACGGAATAAAGGTACAAGATTTTTTTAAGCAAAAAAAACAATCTTTCCTATAAACAGATCTAAACCATTAAACTGTTGTCATAATGGCAATATATGAACTTCTTCCCGTACTTCATGAGTCCCTCTGATAAACAGACCATTACGTCCGTCAATGGAAATCGGATCACCGAAACTGATCCTGAACTCATTGCTCTGCGCATATTCTCCGATTTCAAAGACTTGGAGATCCCGACAGCCCACCACGCAGGTTTTTTCCAAACGGGTCGCCACCACTGAGGCGTGTGAAGTCTGACCGCCTCGGGCTGTGAGCAGGCCGTCGGCCATGGAAATTTCCCGAATATCCTCCGGCACAGTGTCCTGACGGATAAGAATGAGGGCGACATCCGGCTGTTCCCGCCTGAGCTGTTGGATATTTTCATCGGTGAAGACGGCCAAGCCGGAAAGGGCGGAGCCGCTTACACCGATGCCTTTGCCGAGGATTTTTTCTTGCAGAAATTCGGAATCATTAAACACATTGAAATGCTCTTTTTTCTTAATGGTGATCATGTCGCGTGTCTGAAGGATGTACAGGTCTTCCGGGTTGGGCCCTTCAAAGGTAAACTCAATTTCTTGGGGATTCCATTCCTTGGTGTAGACCAAGTCCCGTGAGATGCGCAGTAGACGTTCGTAAATATCTGGGAACCTCAGTTCCAAAGTCTGCTCAACCGGGCGACCGTCCAGCTCGGCCTGCTCCACAGACACAGGACAGCTGTTCACCAATCCTGAAACAATATCCTCGCCTTGATCTCCGGCTGCATAATCGCCCCACAAAGCGACCCGCCGTACTTTTCGATAAGGATGGGCGGTAAACAGAACCCCGCTGCCAGCTCGCTCACTGAGATTGCCGTACACCATAGTCTGAACGATCACCGCCGTGCCCCAGTTATCTGAAACATCCATCAGGCTACGGTATTGCTTGGCTTTAGTCGTGTTCCATGACTCCAACACCATTTCAACGGCACCGATGAGCTGCAACCACGGATCTTCCGGTGCACCGCATCCTCGCCTGCGCAAGGCATTTTGATATTCCAAAGCCAGCTCTCGCATTTGATCCGCTGAGAATTGCCGTTTCAGGCGGACCTTGTAGCGTTTTTTATGCGAATTCATTAGCCCCTGAAATTCATCACGGTCCATACCTGCGGCCATGGCCCAGGATTGGAGAAAGCGGCGATAATTATCCCAGAGAAAATATTTCTGTTCAGGATTATTGGCGACCAACTCGCTCATCAGGTCTTCGTTTAAACCCACGTTATGAATCGTCGTCATCATGCCCGGCATGGACATGGCAGAGCCGGAGCGAACCGAGAGCAATAAAGGATTTTCTGGGGAACCGAAGACCCGCTCGGTCTGTTCCTCCAAGTTAGTGATTGAACTCCGAACCCGCCGCATAAATTCATCTCTGGCCCGCTTAAAACCCTGCACAGCCTGCCAGCAACGAAATATCTCCGTGGTGATGATAAAGGCGGGCGGCACCGGTTTTTTATCACCGGCCAGCATCATCAGATTGAAGCCCTTATTGCCGAGATGAATCAGGTTATGGGTGCGCCGATTCTCATTATACAAGGATGAGATAGTCTTCTCAGGATTATAGGTCATCAGTAGATCAATGGTCTGCTCATCCAGAATATCTTTTTGCGCTTCAAGAGTCTGGATAATCCGAATAATAAAATTATCTAAATGTTGCAGACCAAAGGTGGTGGCGATCAGATCCCGGAAGAACGATTCAGAAAGCCGATGCACTGTGGACGGCATATCGTCATCATCCCAGAGAGAACGGTACTTGGTCAGCAGGTTCTCCTTGCCGACCTGGGGAATAATGGTTGACAGATTCGTCTGATGTACATTGGTGTAATAGGCGTAAATAACATCCTTCACCCCTTCGGACAAACCCCGGACAATGTCCAGATGCTGGGTATAGGTGAA
>CBDTVG010000243.1:0-4019 GCA_965363745.1 uncultured Candidatus Electrothrix sp.
TTCGCCACCTCCTTGGACAAGGATTTCATCAGGCCGACCTGCCCTGCCTTAGAGGCCGCATAATTGGCCTGACCGGCAAAACCCAAATGGCCCATGGGTGAGGTGATAAAGATAATCCGCCCGTATTTTTGCTTCATCATCAGCTGCACCGCAAACTTCGTCATATTATAACCGCCACTGAGGTTAACATCAATGACCTGATTCCAGTCTTCCTGTCGCATCATAGCCAGTGCGGCATCACGGCGTATACCTGCATTATTGATCAAAATATCAATAGTGTCAAACTGTTCTTCCACCTGCCGGTAGAAAGCCTCCACGGACTGATAATCACTGATATCAACTTTATGCAGATGCAGTCTTTCTTTGACCGCAACGCAGGAGGCGGTAAACTCTTCCGCTGCCGCATCATCGCCGCTGTACAAGCCGATCACGGATGCGCCTTCGGCTAACAGGGCTTCAGTGATAGCTCTGCCGATGCCTTTGGTGGCTCCGCTGACCACCGCTTTCTGTTCTTTTAAGGTATTCAAGGGTATCCTATTATTCTATTCTTAATGAGAGCAGAAAACGCTCAATGAAGTCTCGGTGTCTTTCAGCGCATAGATCACAATATTTAACCATAATAGTCTGTCACTGAGGCTGAGTCAAAAATAATTCGTGCCGGCACCCTATAAAATACTTATGGAGCAAGGGGTTTTTTTGCTCTTCAGTTTATGGTATATAGGTTTATCCATCATTCAAAATGATTGTTTATATCTATTTAACCGTGCAGGTGACTCCCTATGGGAACGATGACTCAACATAAAAAACGTATCCTTATTCTTTATTATTCTTTCAGTTCTCAGACCAAGAATCTTGTTCAGTCAATGAGCGATGGTATGGCTGAATATCAGGTTGCAGTGGTGCGGGAGCGGATTGATCCGGTCACCCCGCAGCACTTCCCCATCGGCACCGTTCCAAAAACGGTGAAAAAGATGATTGTGACCTCTTTTCGACAGCGTATCCCGATTCAGCCCCTGCCACAACATTGTTTTGAACCCTATGATCTCATTATTTTGGCTGGCCCGACTTGGTCTTATAATCCCAGCGGCCCTGTACTTTATCTTATGGATCGGGACGGCAAACGGCTTTTCGGGCAGAAGACAGTGATTCCCTTAATTTCCTGCCGGGGCTTCTGGCGGCTCCATTGGTGGGGGATAAAATCTCTCCTGAAAAAAGCCGGGGCTGTTGTGCCCAACGGTATTATTTTCACCCATACCAGCAAAGAACCCTGGCGGACAATCGGCGTGTTCCTCAAGCTGGCCGGTGAAGTACCTGAACGGATGTCCTGGATGCGGGAGCATTATCCAAAATACGGCCATACCCAACAGCAATTGACCGAGGCTCGAAAATTCGGTGAGCGGATTGCCAGAGCGGTGAGCCAAGGAGAGGAGCTGGAGCAGCTCGAATTTAGAACCGGGTTGGCTATTTACGAGGCGTAGAGGCAAAAAAACAGCAAAAAAAGTCCGGCCCGGCCCGCCGGAGGCCGGTTCGCATCCAAAACCTGACCGATCATTTTTGTTTCTTCCATATTTGTGCTGAATTGGATAAACTACGAATATGCGGGGAGGATACCTCCACGAATATTTTCCTCTTCCAAGGCATAGCTGTTATCTTGTCTTATCAATCGATCATATGGAAAATAAAAACAGGCGGCAATTTTCCCGAGTACCTATCCAATGGGCGGCGCAGCTTGATTTCGGTGCAAGGGAATACAAACATTTTGTGGATAACGTCAGCCTTGGCGGCATTTACGTCAAGGGCCGTTTCGATCAAGTTATTAGTGACGTATGCGTAATCAAGTTGAAGCAGTCAAGCCTGTATTCATCCATTGTCGTCAACGCCGTCGGTTCAATCGCCAGAATTAATGACGACGGCATTGCGCTTCAATTTGTCTCAATGAAACTGGACAGTTTTTTTTTCCTACAGACATCATTGATGTACAAAGCTGTCAATCCTATGGCTATAGGGCGCGAATTCATCAAAAACAACATTTTTGAAATTGACAACGACCTTGTCTTATACCAAACAGCAAAAGCAAAAGAACAGCAAGGTTTTATCGATTTCCCGCCGCCCCCTGAACAGCTATAATTTTTTAAACAGCTATCACTTCCCAGCCCTTTACAGGCTCATCTCACCCAAAAGCAGAAACATACCAATACCAAACTGAAAAAATAGTATCCTGAAAAAAGAGCCAGGATATCGCGGCTAACGATAAAAAAGGCCCATAGGGTATCCGGGCCTTCCACCCCTTTTTCGCAGCAATACCCACAACCGAACCAGTCAACGAGCTGAAAAAAACCACAAAAAGCAGGCATTGCCAACCGAGAAAGGCCCCGATCATGGCAAGCAGCTTGACATCTCCCATTCCCATGCCGTCACGCTTGGCAATCAGGAAATAGCACTGGGCAACCCCATAAAGTATGCCGCCTCCGATAAGAACCCCTAAGCCGGACTGTTGCCAAGTCACCAGCGGATTGAAAAAAGATCCGGCAAAACCGATGACAATCCCAGGTATGCTGATGCTGTCCGGGATGATCTGGAGGTGAATATCAATAAAAATGATGACCAGCAGAGCTGCCAAAAAGAGAAAATAGAGCGGAAAAGCTAAAGAAAAACCGACTTGATTATAGAGGGCCAAAGAGAGAACAGCCATGCACAACTCCACAGACGGGTACTGGAGCGAGATTCCAACCTTGCAAGTTCTGCATTTTCCTCGCAGCGCAAGATAGCTAAAGATAGGTATATTTTCATACCAGCGCAGATTGGTGCCGCATTTGGGACAGTGCGAGGCCGGAAAGACCACGGACTGCTTCTCCGGCAGGCGGAAAATAACAACATTGAGAAAGGAGCCGACAAGGGCGCCAAAGATAAAGCTGTAGATAAGCTGGATTGTTTCCATAACTGCCTCGGGTTGTTTGTTCTTCAGAATACAATGTTTCCTTGAACGGAAAGCCTGTGCCGGTTATTATATGTGAATCGGCAGGTGATAGACCCGCCTTTACCGTTTATTTTTTTCTTTTAATATATAATGTTACGTGTCCAGTGATGTGAAATAAACAGGTTGTACGTATTTTATTTTTTATAACGTATTAATCTTTTATTTGCCTGCATAATATTAATTAATGTTTACTTGTAACCCCTTCCATGCCTGAATTCCAGCAAAAATGCACAATTATCGCCCTTGACCGGCTGGCGACCGATGTTTTTCGTCTGACCGTTCAAGCCCCTCGGATTGCCGAAGTCGCTCTTCCGGGCCAATTCGTCATGGTGCGGACGGCTGACAGCCTTGACCCCCTGCTGCGTCGACCCTTTTCCATTCACCGTTGTTCAGCCGACGGCGGCATTAGCCTGCTCTTCAAAGTGATCGGCAAGGGAACCGAAATGCTGGCCAAATATACGGTTGGCGAAAAACTTGATCTGATCGGCCCGTTGGGTAAAGGCTTTGATCTATCTTCTAACCTGCCGGTCTGCCTGATTGGGGGCGGCATGGGGATCGCCCCGCTTTTATTTCTGGCTGAACAATTGCGGAACAACGGGAGGCTGGTGGAGAAGGATTATATCCTCCTTGGTGCTCGAAATAAAGACGAACTTACCCCGTTGGTGGATGACTTTGCCGCTTTAGGATATGCGGTTCAGTGCGCCACGGATGACGGCAGTATGGGGCATCACGGTTTTATTCCAGATCTACTGGATTTTGTTTTGCCAAACGTGGATCGGGTCTATACCTGCGGCCCCCATCTGATGATGGAAAATATTGTCAGAAAATGTCAACAGGCCGAGGTGCGCTGTCAGGTCTCCCTGGAAACGCACATGGCCTGCGGCATGGGAGCCTGTCTCGGTTGCACGGTGCAGGGTAAAGAGGGATTGGTTCATGTTTGCAAGCAGGGGCCTATTTTTAATGCTGATGAGCTTGGGTGGGATGTATAATGGAATCCACTAATAATTCTATAGAAAATGCTGTTGATAACAACCCGCCTGAC
>CBDTVG010000244.1:0-4002 GCA_965363745.1 uncultured Candidatus Electrothrix sp.
TTGCAGGCGGCGGCGCAGGTCTTGACAATAGCCATACCTAAGCCCACTCCGCCGGAGTCCCGATCACGGGAGGGTTCAGGACGGAAGAAGGGTTCAAACAGGCGATCAAGATACTCCTCGGCGACCCCCGGCCCTAAATCCTTGACCGAGATCTCCACCCGCCCGTTGTGCTCCACGGCGGCAACCGTGATCGGCCCGGCCCCGCCCGCATATTTAACAGCATTGCGCAAGAGATTAGCCACAGCGCGGGTCAGCAGTTCAGCCGAGGCGAAGATGCACATTTCCGGTTCTATTCGCACCTCAATATTCGCCGCCGATGTTGCCTCCCGTTTCACGGCCTCCTCAACCACAGGCAGCAGGAGAACATGTTCCAGCTCAACCGCCTCGGAATGCATTTCAGCCCGTGAAAAGGCCAAGAGTTCCCTGATCAACTTGGACATGTGGTCAACATCTTCCATGACATCACGCACCCGCTCCCGGTGCTCCTCGTCAACCCGCTGTTCCAAAACACCGAGTCCGAACTGGATACGGGCGACAGGAGAGCCCAACTCATGGGCTACATCACCGAGGAACCGCTTCTGGCCTTTGACAAAGGCGGAGAGCCGGGCGGTCATGTGATTGATTGTTTTCGCCAAGCGGCCAATCTCGTCAGCCCGTACTTCCTGGATGGACACGGCGAAATGCCCCTTGGCGATCTCCTCGGTCGCACGGGTCATACGGACAATCGGTTTGGTGATGTGGCGGATCAGCGGAATCCAGAAGAGCACGGAAATCAGCAGAACAGCGGCAACGACCACCATCCAGGGGAGTGGGTCAAAGAAAAAGCCGTTGCCGGTCATAGAGTCGGAGACAGCCAGCAATAGGGAGGGCATGGGGCGGTGTGACGAATCGGGGAATAAGGGAATCCGAACCCCGAACCAGTAACGGGTCGGATCTTGCGTCCGTAGAATCAGGTGCGGCCTTCTGCCTTCTCCTTCTTTGGTGCGGAGATTTCTTTTGCACTTTTCCACGTAACCCACGTAACCTAAAGAGCAGTCCTTATCTTCGACCTTATCCTCGACAGGAGGCTTTTCCAGCCGGGAGGAACCTGCGTGTTCAGGGGGTGGCGGCAATCTTTTCCCCCGTCCTTTATGGCGCAAGGTATCTTGAACGCTGACCATGACCTTGTTCGGCAGGTCTTCTTTGAGAGGCGAAAACACGGTTCCGTCCCTAAGCACCAGCATAAAATCCACTTGGTGGATTGATGAATGACGAGCCAGTATCTCCCGCCAACGGGCCGGAGCCTCCTTATTCAGGTCGTGGGCTATCAACATCCCGGCGATACGTAAACGGTCTGATCCCTGCTGCCCGAAAATTTCATGCAGGTTCACTTGGGGCTGAAAGGCGAAAAACAGGGCCAGCCCCGCCATCACGAGCAACAGGTTGAGGAAAAACCAGGACAGGATCTTGGTGAATAAGGAGGAGGTCGGTTTCATGCTTCCTCTTCCGGGAGCTTGAACATGTAACCGGCTGTGCGGACTGTGCGGATAAAACGGGGGTTGCGGGGTTCCTCCCCCAGTTTGCGCCGTAAGGAGGAGATATGCACATCCACGGAACGATCAAAGACCTCGTAATTTCGCCCGGCGACCGCGTCAAGCAGATGATCTCTGGTCAACACCCGTCCGGCAGAATCAGCCAGAGTCACCAGCAGGTCGTATTCAAGCGGAGTCAGATTCAGGGTTGTGTCACCCAGCCGAACTGTTCGTGAACCCTGCTCAATCCGCAACGCTCCAAACGCCAGCACTTCATCCTCCGCAACCGTACCAGAGGCGGCCAAAGATGGCGTACCCTTTTCAGCTCGTTGTTCAACTTTTTGATAGCGACGGGTGACGGCTCTGAGGCGGGCCAGCAACTCACGGGGGGAAAACGTCTTGGGCAGGTAATCATCTGCTCCCATTTCAAGTCCGACTATCCTGTCCGTTTCCTCTCCCCGCGCAGTGAGCATCAAAATCGGTATATCTGATGCCCTACGCAGTTGTTTCAACACCTCAAAGCCATCCATTTTCGGCATCATCACATCAAGGATGACAGCATGGTAATCGCTGGCTTCGACCATCCGCACTCCCTGGGCACCGTCATGCGCAACCTCGACTTTATAGCCCATAGGCTCTAAATAGTCCGTCACAAGTCGACACAGCTTTCGGTCGTCATCAATCATTATTATTTTCATCTTGATTTGTCTTTGTGTGCTGAATTATCGGAGGTTGTGAATACGCCGCGAACGCCTGATTTCTGAGGAAAGCTATTATATCGAGATTGAACTGAAAAAGAAAGTGTTGCACAATCCTGATCGAATTGCGGGTGGCCTATACGAGATCAAGCGCTCTCTTTGTTGTCATTTTATATAATTTATGTTTATAATAACTCCGACAATCGACGTATCGTCTTAAGTCTGTTGACCAATCCATTCTCAGGCTTGACTGCGTCAATTTTACGTTGTGAGGATAGAACTTACTTCTTACTTCTTACTTCAAGTAATATAAATGAATATGCAGGCAAAAAAAGCACTGATCGTCGGCGTTTCCGGCCAGGACGGTTCCTACCTCGCAAAGCTCCTTGTGGAAAAAGGTTATGCGGTGTATGGCACATCAAGAGATGCTCAGGTGTCTTCATTCGCAAATCTCACACTGTTAGGGATACGGGATCAGGTATGTGTGCTCTCGATGGCGATTAATGATTTTCGCAGTGTTTTGCAGGCTGTCAGCGATGTGGAACCCGATGAAGTGTACAATCTCGCTGGTCAGACCTCTGTGGGATTGTCTTTCGCTCAACCCGTGGAAACAATGGAAAGCATCAGCGGAGGCACTTTGAATCTGCTTGAAGCGATTCGTTTTTACGGAAAACCGATCAAGCTGTACAATGCTTCATCCAGTGAATGTTACGGGGACACCGGATTCGATGGCGCTGATGAAACAACGACGTTTAAACCATGCAGTCCGTACGCTGTTGCCAAGGCTTCCGCATTTTGGTTGGTGGATAATTATCGTGAAGCTTATGATATGTTTGTCTGTAGTGGTATTTTGTTTAATCACGAATCTCCTCTTAGACCATCTCGTTTTGTCACCAGAAAAATTGTTGAAGCCGCCTGCCGAATAGCAACCGGCGGTGATGAAAAATTGACCTTGGGAAATGTCGATATATGGCGTGATTGGGGCTGGGCTCCAGAATATGTTGAAGCTATGTGGTTGATGATGCAGCATGAAAAACCTGCTGATTATGTGATAGCAACAGGAGAAAGTAACAGTCTGGGTGAATTTGTTGAAGCTGTTTTCGCTACGCTTGATTTGGACTGGCGAAAGCATGTCGTCAGCGACTCCTCTTTGCGCCGACCGGTTGATATTGAAAGAAGTTGCGGCAATGCGGAAAAAGCCCGGCATGTGCTTGGTTGGGCCGCTCAGTATAAGATGCGTGATGTGGCTGCGGCTATGGTGCGACATGAGCTGAAGACACTCAAGCGGGTATGACTTTGAGCAAAAAATCTCTTGTTGTCCATGGCCCGTTCAATATTGGACGTTGCGGCGGAGCTGGAAGATATGGGCAACAACTGTATAAACAGCTGAACATCATAGATAAAAAAGATGCTCAGGCCTCGTATGATATGTTTTTCCTAGGTGCTGAAGAAAGTTTTTGTGACAGTTGATCTTCGGAATCTGGATCAGCGCGTTTGGTGCGTGTGTTGAAGCATGCCGCTGCCTCCTATAGTCTAATGGACTGATGTCCAAGGAATTTCTGAAGGGTTTATCTGATGGGATATTCTGCAATGCTGTTTTGTAGTAAAGTGCGTCAGACGGATGGAATGATCAAGCGGGCAACCCGAGGGTATGCTCCGCCTGTTCTGTTCCGCTCCTTGGGGAGTTGTTTCTATGAAATCAGTTGCGTAATCGTCGGTATCCCGATGCTGAAATATTTCCTGCGCAATGGCATCTGTTGCTTTTTTTTATTTTTCCTTGAGTCGCTTTTGAC
>CBDTVG010000245.1:0-3979 GCA_965363745.1 uncultured Candidatus Electrothrix sp.
AAATTTATTGAGGAACGGCCCAATGATCGCATCGGACTGGTGGCCTTTGCGGGTCGACCCTACATGGTTTGTCCCCTGACTTTGGATCATGATTGGCTCCGGCAACGGCTGGAATCTCTGCGCACCGGGATGATTGAGGACGGCACTGCCATCGGTTCCGCCATTGTTTCCGGGGTGAACCGGTTGCGGGATCAGGATGCCAAATCCAAAATTGTGATTCTGCTCACCGACGGAGTGAATAATGCAGGCAAGGCAGCTCCGCTCATGGCCGCTGAGGCTGCGGAAACTATGAAGATCAAGGTCTACACTATCGGGGCGGGCAGGCGCGGCGTGGCTCCCATGCCGATTGAGGATCGGTTTGGTCGCAAACGGATTGTCCGGGCGCGGGTGGATATCGACGAGGACACCTTGGGTGAAATTGCCGAGATGACCGGAGCCAAGTATTTCCGGGCCACGGACACTCAGTCTTTGGAGAAAATATATAAGGAGATTAATGCGATGGAGGTTACGACCAGAAAAATCAAGCATTTTGCTCGCTATCGGGAGCTTTTTTCTTGGCTGGTTTTTGGGGCTTTGCTGCTGTTGGGGGTGGAGTTGTTTGTTTCTCGGCGACGGTTGCCGTAAATATTTTGCCATATTTCCCTGTTCTTTATTCCATTTTCAGACAGCATTCCGCTCTTCCTCTGTTGATTCGCAATTTCCAATAAACCGCTCACCAAAGGTGTGATCATGAAAAAATTTCTCAACCTGATTTTTCAAATTCTGTTGCGCATCCGTTACCGCCTTGTTATCAGCGGGTTTGATGCAGTTGAGAAAAAAAATGATGGGGACAGCGGTCGTCCCATTCTTTTTCTTCCCAATCACCAAGCCCTGATCGATCCGCTTATTATCATGAACCTGCTCCACAGCTCCTTCGCACCTAGGCCGTTGGTCGATGAAAAGCAGGCAAAGCATCCTCTAATAAAGTATCTGATGGATATGGTACACGCCATTCTCATCCCAGATCTCAGCATCAGCGGCGTGGAGGCAAAAGAGCAGGTCTTTGCCGGGATTGAGGAGATTGTGGCAGGTTTAAAAAGAGGCGATAATGTCCTGCTCTATCCTTCTGGACGCACCTGTCGGGGTAATCTGGAGGTGATCGGAGCCAACAGCGGGGCCGCCTCTATTGTCCATGCCGTGCCTGAAGCAAGAATTGTCCTGTTGCGCATCCGAGGGCTATGGGGCAGTCAGTTCAGTTGGGCCTTTGGGGCTCCTTCATTGCTTGGTAATATCAAAACGTTGATCTGGCAGGTGCTGGTTAACGGGCTCCTGTTCATGCCCCGCAGAGAAATGCGGGTTGAATTGATTGAACCGGATGATTTTCCGAGACGTGTGGATAAAAAGGAGATCAATCGTTATCTTGAAGCGTTTTATAACCATGCCCCGGACAGAAAATCGAAAATTCCTCTATATTGGTGGCAGGGGCGCAAGCCGGTGTATCATGATGAGACACAGCCTGAATTCGCCAACCGTGACACCGGTGGAATCCCTGAGACCACACAGCGTTTGGTTTTGGAAAAATTAACTGAACTTTCCGGAATTGAAGATATAAAGGAAACCGACAGCCTGGCCGGTGATCTCGGCATGGACAGCTTGGTGCTGGTGGAATTCGGTGCTTGGCTGAATCAGGAATTCGGGGTGGCCGCTGAAAATTTGGAAGTGCTCCAGACTGTTGCCGACTGCATTTTGGCTGCGGGCGGGATCATGCCGACCATGTCAGGGATTGAACTGAAACCGGTTTCCGCAAAGTGGTTTGCTGAGGTTGCGGAGAAGACATTGAGCATTCCGGCGGGAGCGACTGTTGCTGAGGTGTTTTTGGATCAGGCCCGGCGGAACCCTGATGAGGTGATTCTGTCCGATCAAATCAGCGGTGATAAGACCTGGCGGCAGCTGATCATGGCTATGTACGCTTTGTTGCCGGAGATCGAAAAGATACCGGAAGGACGGGTGGGAATCATGATGCCCGGCTCCGTCAGCGCGGTTGTCTGCTGGCTGACCGTGATGTTCAGCGGCAAAGAACCGGTGATGGTCAACTGGACCAGCGGTACCGGCAATATGAACTATTCTCTGCGCAACGTGGGGGTGGAACAGGTGATCACGGCCAAAGCCCTGACCGGCAAGCTGGAGGGGCAGGGCGTTGCCTTGGATAAGGTCAGGGTGTCCTGGATATATTTAGAAGAGCTGGCCGCCGGAATCAGCGCAGGGCGCAAGATTGTCGCTTTGCTCAAAAGCAGGCTGTCTTGGAGGTCGTTGCGGCGGGCCGAGATTGCTGGAAATGCGGCGATTCTGTTTACCTCCGGCTCAGAGGCCAGGCCCAAGGCCGTGCCGCTCACCCATGCTAATTTCTTGGCAAATATCCGTGATTTTTCCGAGATTCTTTCCTTATCCTCCAATGATCGCCTCTTAGGCATTCTGCCGGTATTCCATTCCCTCGGTCTAGCCGGAACCGTGATTTTACCGCTCTGCGCCGGTCTGCGCACGGTCTATTGGCCCAACCCCACCGAGGGAGGCCAGTTGGCAAGAATGATCGGGGCCTATGGAGCAAGTGCTCTGATCACCACCCCGACTTTTCTGCACGGAATTTTGCGAGCGGGTAAACCTGATTTGTTGCATTCGTTGCGCTTGGTCTTTTCCGGGGCCGAGAAATGTCCAGATCATGTTTTTGCCGCCTTGGAAGAGCAATGTCCGCATGCGGGGCTCTGTGAGGGCTACGGCGTGACTGAGTGCGCTCCGGTGGTCACGGTCAATGCTCTGGACGATCCAAAAAATGGCACTGTCGGCAGGATGCTGCCGTCCATGGAATATGTCCTCCTTGACCCTGAAAGCAAGGAGCCTGTGAGCGGCGGCAAAAATGGACGGTTGCTGGTGCGTGGCCCCAATGTTTTTTCCGGCTATATCGGCGATGCAAAATCTCCCTTTGTCGAATTTGAAGGAAAATCCTGGTACGACACCGGTGACCTCATGTTTGAGCGAGACGGCGTGCTGGTTTTTGCCGGTCGGCTGAAGCGTTTTGTCAAACTTGGCGGCGAGATGATTTCCCTGCCCGCTGTTGAAAAGGCTCTGGAAGCACATTATCCTGTGGGGGACGGGCCTGTGCTGGCTGTGGCCGCTACAGAGGATGATCAGCAGCCGGAGCTGGTGTTACTCACCACCTTGGATACGAACAGGCAGGAGGCTAATCTGGCTGTTCGGGAGGCGGGCCTGTCGCCCTTGCATAATATTCGGCTGGTCAAACGGGTGGAGAAAATTCCCCTGTTGGGTACCGGCAAGACGGATTATACGACCATCAATAAAATGGTGAACGGGCGATAAATAGACATCGGCTTTTATCCTGTTCAGGAGATTCTTTCCTTTTCAACTCTCTTCAGAGCATGAAATCCTTGACAGTATTTCCCTATTCAAAGTATATCATAGTAATTTCAAAGAACATCGGAGCTAAATCCACCTCATGGAAAAAATGAAACATGCGGATTCAGCAAAGAGAATAAGAAGTGAAAT
Organism: uncultured Candidatus Electrothrix sp.; assembly: GCA_965363745.1. Classification (GTDB taxonomy): domain Bacteria; phylum Desulfobacterota; class Desulfobulbia; order Desulfobulbales; family Desulfobulbaceae; genus Electrothrix. The sequence continues at coordinate 3,538 of CBDTVG010000245.1, forward strand.
GGAGTGATAATGGCATCTTGGAAATATGAGGCGTTTGAGTCAATCTCTTCTGGAAGAGAAGGGGTTACGGAATTAGAACACAGTGTGACAAGCACGCTGGAACGGCTGGGCATGAGGGCGGAATATGCGAAGGTCGTAATGACAAATATCGTGGGAGGCACTGCGAGGGCGGTTGTTTATTATCCAGACTCTGTTATAGAAATGGATCCGGTTACGAGCATCAGCGGCTGGACAAAAGGCGATGTCAACACAATAGCGGATTCCTCCGACACAGAAAGATACAAGGAGGAAATGTATCAAGAGATAATGGAATTTCTCAACGCATTATCTGTCGCTCAGGCGGTGAAAAGCAAGATTTCAGCCACTGCGTATAAGGACGGATACGCAACCATAACAATCTGGTATCCCACCGAAGTTTCTTAGTCTTCAAGCCGGGCCGCTC
>CBDTVG010000246.1:0-3976 GCA_965363745.1 uncultured Candidatus Electrothrix sp.
TATAAACCCTATAAACCTTTCTCCGATTTTCTGGATGGAAAATTGAATTCGTTGAGCCGCAGGGTAGGTTGCGGCTTGACAGTCGTCCTCCATGCGGGGGGCGTGGATTGAAACGTTGATGGATTCGTAAAAAGTCCCAAATACCCACTTTTCGCATCGTAACTCATTGAGTTGTCATTGCCAAAAACGTAAATTCTGACTTTTTACGAGACTATCAAACGTAATGTAATGCCTTGATCCTCTCGGAGTGATGGTAGCAAAAATATCAGTTATCTCATTTTGCGTGAAAAGTTGTAATTCCATCCCATATATCCGGTGGCTTTTCAGCCAGTTGACGAGATCTTTTTGTATAGACTTCGTACAGCTTTTCCCTCGGATATCTGTTCAGCAGCTTTTGAAAAGAAAAGACAGCAGCCCGAAAATCTCCCCCATTATATAGAGACAAGGCCCCCTTGTACTCCTTCACTTCCCGCATTTTTTCATCAGTTACACAGTTGCGCAGATCCAACAGCTGATAGAGAACAACCGGTGTTTTTTTTCCTGAAACTCGAACAGTATCAATTTGGCGAAAAAAGAAATCGCTTTCTTTCAGTATCGTATACACAGAACCGCTTACTAAAATATCAATTCCGTATATTCTGGTTAATCCCTCAAGGCGAGAGGCGAGATTGACATTATCCCCCATAACCGTGTAGTCAAACCTCTGTTGCGATCCCATATTACCGACCCGTGCCACGCCGCAATGAACACCTATACCAATACGAATTTCTGGAAAACCCTGCTCGACCCAGGATCGGTTCAGCGATTCAAGTTCTTTTATCATGACCAAAGCGCAGTCACACGCCTGATACACATGGTCTTTCGTAGTCAACGGAGCGTTCCAAAAAGCCATGACAGCATCACCGATAAATTTATCCACCGTGCCGCGCCGATCCATAACCGCTTTGGTCATGGGCGTTAAATACTCATTTAGAAAGACACAGAGATTATCTGGCGACATTTTTTCCGACATGGAAGTGAATCCACAAATATCGGAAAACAAAATGGTCAATTCCCGCTCTTCACCGTCAAGAACCAAGCTCTCCTTTTCTTTTAGCAATTCTTTGACCACGGTCGGAGCGAGATATTGGGAAAAAATGGAACGTAACCTCCTTCCCTTTCTTTCTTCTGTAAAAAAATTATGAAAGGTGAATAACGTGAAAAGGAGCAACGTGGTGATCACGGGATAGACCATATCAATCAGCAAATGATGAAAGTAAAAATGCCACAGGGAGAATGTAACCATACCTCCGGACATCATCAAGGCGAGTAAGGCACCCGCTGTGGCCTTCATTTTAGGGAGTAGCAGTGTCAGCAATAGACCGATGCAGATCAGATATGTTATTTCTGCGCCCACCGCCCATCCGGGCCGCCGGAGAAAATTCTTGCTCAGAATGGTGTTCAAGGCGTGAGCGTGTATCTCCACCCCCGGAAATGCCTGAGCTGTGGGGACGGATAGAAGATCAAAAAGTCCAGGCGCAGAAGTACCTATGAGGACATAGGCGTTTTTTACATCTTCCGGGACGAAACGACCATTATTTGAAAGGATATCAAGCGCTGAAATATAGGTAAATGTCTGGGCGGGGCCGCTGAAATAAATAATCAGTTCACCATGCATCGTCGTGGGAATTCTGTATGATCCCGACTGCACGGCCCGCACACCGTTCTCTTTAATCCTCTGATCAACCTCCACTTTCATAGTATAGTCGCTTCTCTCTCCTGCATGGATCATAGACAGAACCAAACTCGGATATACCTGTTGCTCGAAATTCACGACCAAGGGAATACTGCGGGTAATGGAGTCATGATCGGGAACAATATTAAAAAAACCACTCCCCTGAGCCGCCTTTTCAAATATCCTCAGATTGGAATCCACCCCAATAAATGGATGAAGAAACGGAATTGGATCTCCTCCTAAAAGAATGAAATTACTCTTTTTTAGCGTATTTTTTTCATCACGTTTCACAGATGCGGAATGAGTAAAAGCATAACCGATAATCACCGGAACCGGACTGGTGTATAGGGCCTTGGCCAAAGACAAGTCATAATCAGGAAGTTCCCGCAAGTATTTCCGCACTGCGACTGGAGCGTCCTCAACATCATGATGATCCGCAAGTCGATTAGGTGAACTGCGGTCAGGCTCGGCAAAAAGCATATCCAAACCAACAACAGCGGGCTTGCCTGCTGTGATTTTATCAAGCAGTTCAGCTATCAGGTTGCGGGACCAAGGCCATTGTCCAAAGGCCTTCAGGCTCTTTGAATCAATATCAACAATAATAATCGGGGTAGAAGCCAAAGGCGCTGGCTTGAGGCGAAGAAAGGAATCAAAAATTCTTAGACGTAACTCATTAAGCAGGGGAGGATTATACAGGGAAAAAAAAATGAAAAACAAGGTCAGCACCGTACCAGTGATGCGTACCAAACTTATCCCATAATTTTGCCGAAAACAAAAAAACATCAGAGATTCGATATCGCACAGAGGGGAAGCTTGGCATTTCCCAAATTTTGCGGGAGGTTCACCGTGGCTGTATTGGCGACAGGGGTGGCGGTACGAACTTGTCCGCCGGATATAGTTTTCGCCACTGATAACGGTTCGACATGAATTGGAGTAATTGCGATTTCGATTGCAATTTCGTAGCCGAAAAATTCTGCAATCGATCAGCTTCAGGAGCTATATTGTTCAAAATATCCAATGCTTTCGGACCTATACGGACTGCATTGTCGGCAGAACAGCCGGAAACACTACAAGACACGGATAGAGAATCAACAGTAATCGGAGTGCCCGCAATACCGGAAAACTCAACTATTGAATTATTTTTACCAGTTACAAGAGCTGTCATAAATGACTGGATAAACTGGTCCGTCTCCTCCGTATCATCAGGTTTGCTGAGCAACGGAAAGCTCTCGCACTCGGACGGTTTTTTGAACACACAAGCAACATTCAAGGCGAAATCCGTTCCTCGCACACCGGCAACGGCGGTCGGGGTGGTGATGGTGTAGTCGGAATCTCCTGTTATTTTTGAGACAATGGCTCGTAACCGGCCAAAAAGCAACTGCAACTTAGTGTCGCGGGTATTTGTTTTTATGCCGAGGTCGTAAAAAGATTTATCAATCAACAGCTTGGAGCGAGCAGTGAGGGTCAAGGCACTCTTGTCACTCATGAGAAGGGTGACCCTACTGTCAATTTCGCTGACTAAGGTGTCACCCCTAAAAATTGGCATTTTCCCTTCCAGCCTGTAGGCGATCTTACTTCCTTTGTGGAAGACCAACACCGTGCCGTGGATCATTTGCACTGCGCCGACAGGAATGCCGTTTCCCGGCTTGAAACCGTCAGTTATCCTTACATCAACCGGAAGCAACGGTTCACACGGGGCATGTTCTGTTTTGAGAAACTCCAGCAATTTCTTGTCACCTCCATCCACGGCCCACGTAACAGACGGTGCCAGCAACAACAGAAGATAACTCGTTAATACAACTGTTAACAAAGATTTTTTTTCTACCATCACGCCTCCCTGAGAAATAAATTTGTTCCTCAATAAACGTCCCAAGACATTTTTTCCTTGGAACTATTTATTTTATGATGCCAGGGTTTATTAAGGAACACAACTCTAATCTATCTAATAGATTCAATCTATTTATTGCGAAAAAATATCAGCCATAACTTCCTTCTGACAAGCTACCCCTCCAAAGCGGCCAGAGCCTTTTTAATCCGTTCCATTCCTTCCTGAATCACCTCCATAGAAGTGGCAAAGGAAAAGCGGACAAAATTATCTGCGCCAAAAGCAATTCCCGGCACTGAAGCTACTTGGGCCTGATCCAGAAAATAATCAGCCAGGGCGGTCGAATCCTTCAACTGAACACCGTGAAAGAATTTTCCGTAATAGGCTGAGAAATTAGGAAATACATAAAACGCCCCGCTGGGATTGACGCAGGTGAC
>CBDTVG010000247.1:0-3967 GCA_965363745.1 uncultured Candidatus Electrothrix sp.
TCCCCACCCACAGGTTTCCTTCTTTATCCTGATAAGCGGCAAAAGTGATATCATCGCTTAATCCCTCGGCATTGGAAAAAAAATTAAATTTTCCTTTATGAAATCGTATGAGCCCACTGGACCCGGTTAACCAGAGGGAGCCGTTGTTGTCTTGGTATATCTTGCTATTACTAATTTTCCCGGAACACTCAACCTCTTTATTTAAATCGAAAACCCGTAATATCTTATGGTCTTTTATCTGAATGAGAGAATCAGATGTAATGGCCCAAAGTCCGGCATCATTATGGTCGTTTATCATGAATTCAAGGCTACTATTCTTTATCAGCTTAGATAAAGCACCGTCGTACTGAATAAATTTATTGGAGTTTTTCTTTAATAAATATAGGTCGTTAATATTATTCATTCCAACCCAGATATTTCTTGAGGAATCCTGACAAATAAAATTGACCAGTTTTTGACCCAATGCGTCCAAGGAGGCAAAGCGTTTAAAATCAGATCCATCAAAGTAAGCAATTCCTGACGTTGTGCCGATCCATAAGCCGTCGTCGGCATCCTCAAACAGTCTTCTGACTGAATTGCTCGGTAATCCGTTTTTCATGTTGAAAACTTCGAATGTGTCATTATGAAGACGAAAAAGTCCGCTGTCATTCGTGCCGACCCATAAATTTCCTTTTTTATCTTTGAGTAAACTGCGAACAGCTGAAGCGGGAAAGTCGTCACGAGTTGAACGATTGTAGTGGGTGAATTCTTCACCATCAAATCTGATTAGTTCTGTATATGTTGCCAACCAAAGAAATCCTTTATCATCTTGAACAATATCTAGGACGCTTTTTATTTTGTTATTGGTAAACGATTTGTGAAGATACTGAGAAATGGCGGTATCTGGATTAAGCGTTTGGGAGCGCAGGGTGCCCAACAGTGGAAATAATACAAAACAGGAAAGAATAAGAGGCGAAAGAAAACGAATAGATTTCATATTGCTATAAAGCTCATGCGGCAAATGCTAAGTTATTTTGCTCATTCAAAGGGAGCAGTTTATGCGTTTTTCTGAATTAACAAGCATTACACGGTACGTAAGGCAGGGCAAAGGAAGGAGACTGAGGATATTTTTGTCAGAGAGGTGAGTGAATTTTCGAAGAGTTATTTTGCGTCCAGAGTAACGGAAGTGTCAATGCATATCAAAAGGAGGTTGGTGAAGATGATGAGAATCGCAAGGAAAGCGGGGCCGTACAGACTGTGCATGGCACCCGCCTCCTTTTTGGTTACATGTGCTTCATTTCGCTGACTACTGATCCGATTTTAGCACGGATAAAAACGCCTGCTGGGGAATATCAACATTTCCGACTGTTTTCATTCGTTTTTTACCGGCTTTCTGTTTTTCCAGTAATTTACGTTTTCTTGAAATATCACCGCCATAACATTTTGCGGTCACATCCTTGCGCAGGGCTGCCACATTGCTTCTGGCCACGATATTGCCGCCGATAGCGGCCTGGATCGCAATTTTAAACATCTGACGCGGTATTTCCTCTTTTAAGCTTTCGCAGGCTTTGAGACCACGTTCGCGGGAGCGATCCCTGTGGGTGAGCTGGGAAAGGGCATCCACCCGCTCGGAATTAACCAGAATATCCAACTTGACAAGATCGCTGGTGCGATAATCAATCAGTTCATAATCAAAGGAGCCGTATCCTTGGGTGACTGATTTCAGCTTATCGTAAAAATCATAAATTACTTCAGCCAAGGGCAGTTCGCAAGTGAACTCAATGCGTCCGGGCATGGGATAATGGTAATTGGTATTTTCTCCCCTCCTCTCCATGCACAGAGACATGACCACGCCCATGTACCGTTCAGGGATAAGAATGACAGCCTTGATGAAAGGCTCTTCAACATGGATGATGGAGCCAGGATCTGGAAAGTAAGAGGGGTTATCAATCATTTTCACTGTGCCGTCCTGTAACTCGACCTTGTATTTAACCGAGGGGACGGTCAGGATGAGTGAAATGTCGAATTCTCGCTCTAATCGCTCCTGGACGACTTCAAGGTGCAAAAGGCCGAGGAAGCCGCAACGAAAACCAAAACCGAGCGCGGCTGAGGAGTCTTTCTGAAAGGCGAGAGCGGCATCGTTGAGTTTGAGCCTTTCCAAGGCTGTCGCCAGATCCTCATACTCATCCGAGGAAATGGGGTAGACAGAGGAGAACACCACCTGTTGTACTTCTTGAAATCCAGGCAAAGCGGCAGGACAGGGAGCGTCCTTGTGGGTGATCGTGTCTCCCGGCTTGGTGTCGGAAACCGTTTTCACTCCTGCAATAATATAGCCGACCTGACCGGCGGACAGGCTTTTTTGCGCTGTGCGGGGCAACAAAAATTGACCAACCTCCTCGACTCTGTGCTCCGATTGATTATACATGAATAAAATTTGTTCACCCGGCTTGACCGTGCCGTTTATAATGCGAACAGAAATAACCGTTCCCCTGTAGGGGTCATAATTGGCATCAAAAACTAAGGCCTCCAGAGGGAGATTCGAATCCCCTTCCGGCGGCGGTAGGTGCTTGACAATCGTCTCGAGGATTTCTCCAACACCTTCACCCGTCTTGGCGGAACATTTTTGTACAAGCTCAGGGGCCATCCCCAGATCTTCCTCAATTTCTTGAATCACCTTTTCAGGCTCGGCTGCGGGCAGGTCAATCTTGTTGATAACCGGAATGACCTCCAGATCGTTTTCCATGGCAAGATAGAGGTTCGCCAAGGTCTGCGCTTCAATTCCCTGAGCCGCGTCAATAAGCAGCAAGGCCCCTTCGCAGGAGGCTAGTGCTCTGGAGACCTCGTAGCTGAAGTCAACATGACCGGGCGTGTCAACGAGGTTCAAATAATATTGCTGCCCGTCTTTGGCTGTGTAGGGAAGGCATACGCTTTGGCTCTTAATGGTGATGCCTCGTTCCCGTTCAATATCCATAGTGTCCAGCAGCTGATCCTTAAATTCTCGATCCGTAACTAGGCCGCAGAGCTGGATCATGCGGTCAGATAGGGTGGATTTTCCGTGGTCAATATGTGCGATTACGCTGAAGTTACGTATGTTTTTCATTTTTATTATTCGTTAACTGAGAAGGAAAGAATTACCTTTGTTGAGTTCCCCTGAACGTATCATAAATATTATGAAATTTAAACTCTTTCAGGACTTGTTCTGCCGCTTTCTCATTGCTCCGCCTGTTTTTCCCGCTTATTGCCGTGAACTTTTTATACAAATGGAGTAGAATGATTCTTTGTAATGTGCTCGTATGTAAAATTTTCCGGCATTCACTCTTCATCTTCTTATGCATGATAAAAAAAAAGATACACAAGATTTTCAACCTCTTGTGGTGACCTCCACTGACGAAAACCTGCCAGCTGTCAGTAATCCAGCTCTGCATCGTTATCTTAAGGAGATCAGTCAGTACGAGTTGCTCAGCCGGGAAGAGGCGGAAGAATTGGCTGTTCGATTCCGGGAAGAGGGTGATCCTGAAGCCGCCTACCGTCTGGTGTCGGCCAATCTGCGTCTGGTGGTCAAGGTGGCCATGGATTTTCAGAAATACTGGATGCAAAATTTTATGGATCTGATTCAGGAAGGCAATGTGGGATTGGTGCAGGCGACGAAGAAATTTGATCCCTATCGAGGCGTTAAATTTTCTTATTATGCCGCCTATTGGATAAGAGCCTATATCCTTAAGTTTATTATGGATAATTGGCGGCTTGTCAAAATTGGCACGACCCAGGCCCAGCGTAAGCTCTTTTTTAGCCTGAATAAAGAGAAAAAATTGCTTGAGGCGCAGGGGTTCAAGCCTGATGTCAAGCTATTGGCTGAACGGCTCAATGTCAAGGAAAGCGAAGTCATTGAGATGGGACAACGTATGGACGGCTGGGATGTCTCTCTGGAAGCCCCGGTACGCAGCGATTCTGAAGATGAACAAAAAAGCTTTCTCCCTCATAACGGCCC
>CBDTVG010000248.1:0-3965 GCA_965363745.1 uncultured Candidatus Electrothrix sp.
GCTATGGATGGTCTGCGTCCGGTGGTGACTGTGTACTCCAGCTTTATGCAGCGGGCTCTGGATCAGATTATTCATGATGTCTGCCTGCCTGATCTGCCGGTAACCTTTGCCTTAGATCGGGGCGGTGTGGTCGGCGATGACGGCCCCACCCATCACGGGGTCTTTGACCTTTCCTTTTTGCGTTTCATTCCCAATTTGACGGTGATGGCACCCAAGGATGAAAATGAACTGCGGCATATGCTCTATACCTCCGTGAACAACGACGGCCCTTGCGCAATCAGATATCCCCGAGGCAGTGGCGAGGATGTAGATATAGATCAGGATTTCGAGATGCTTCCTATCGGGAGAGGCGAGTTGTTGCGGGAAGGAAGTGATTTGTTGCTGCTTCCTATCGGCAACAGGGTTTATCCTGCCTTGGAAGCCGCTAATGGACTGGCTAAGCTGGGTATTGATGCCGCTGTTATCAATCCTCGATTTATTAAGCCGTTGGATAACGAGCTGATTGCTCATTGGACAAAAAAATGCGGGCGGGTGTTGACTGTGGAAGACAATGTGAAGAAAGGAGGATTCGGTAGTGCGGTTCTCCAGATGCTGCATGAACTGCATCTGCTCATTCCTGTCCGTACCCTGGGCTATGGTAATAAATTTATTGATCAGGCCCCGCAACCAATCTTGTGGAAAAATGCTGGAATTGATGCCGCCGGTATTATCAAGGGTGCCTTGGAAATTATGAAACGGGATGCTCCTGCCCGCACATTTAACTGAAGGCGGTTTCGTTGAACAGTAAGAGCAAGAAAAAAGTCGCTGTAACCACCTTGGGTTGCAAGGTCAATCAGTTTGAATCCGCCGCCTTTATCACCGGTTTCAAAGAGCAAGGCTGTGAGGTTGTTTCCCTTGCTGAGCCAGCTGATATTGTTGTGGTCAACACCTGTGCGGTCACAGCCCGGGCTGGCCAGCAGTCACGGCAGTTGATCCGCAGGATCAGAAGGAACAACCCTGATGCCCGACTGGTGATCACTGGTTGCTACGCCCAGATAGCCGCTGAAGAGCTGCTTGAGCTTGTCCCGGATACTCCGTTGACTGTGATCGGCAACAGTGACAAGCATTTGCTGGTCAACACCGCAATGGCATCGGAACCTGCGCAGCCGCTTTCACCTGTCACTGCAATCAGCACGGCAAAGGAAATCTGTCCTTTGCCGGTTCGTCGATTCAGCGGTAGAACCAGAGCCTATCTCCGTATCCAGGATGGCTGTAATAATTTTTGCTCATATTGTATCGTTCCCTATACCAGAGGCCGTTGTCGCAGTCTGCCCTTGGCTGATGTGCTTGAGCAGGTGCGAATTTTTACTGAGGAAGGCTACCTGGAGGTGGTTGTCACTGGTATCAATGTCGGGAAATACGGCTTGGATTTGGCTGAAGGCGAGGACATTTACTCCCTGCTGGAAACCCTCTGTCGTCAATTCCCAGAGATGCGGATACGGCTCAGTTCTGTTGAGCCGACCGAGGTTGATGATTGTCTGCTGGAGTTAATGAGCAGCTATGAAAATTTTATGTCCCATTTTCATATACCGCTCCAAAGCGGCGATAACGGGGTGCTGACCAGGATGAACCGACGTTACACTGCCGAGGCCTTTGCCCAAGTGGTGGAAAAAATTGATGTGGTACTGCCCCATGCGGCTGTGGGCTGTGATATTCTGGCTGGTTTTCCTGGTGAGGATGAGCAGGCCGCTGACAACAGTTTTCGTCTGTTGGCTGAGCTGCCGATTACCTATCTCCATGTTTTTCCCTATTCCATCCGGCCTGGCACGGCGGCCGCCAAGTTTGCCGACCAAATCCCCGGCCCGATCAAAGATGTGCGGGTGGCCCGTCTGCGTGCGCTTGATCAGGAGAAAAGGGAAGCCTTTTATCGGCAACACCTCAACACAGAGCAGAAGGTGTTGGTTGAACGGCAGGATCGTAAGACCGGTTTGCTCAAGGGATTTTCAGAAAACTATATCCCTGTTCGTTTTAGCGGTTCCGTTGATTTGCTGAAAACTGTGGTGCCGGTGCGGCTTATTGAGGTGCGGGAGGGAGAAGTTGTGGGAGAGCATATCTCTCAACTCGTTTCGCCCGTATCCTGATATCATTCAACTGCAACTACGTAACTCCTATAATTCCTAACAACGGCTGGCAGTGCGGACAAAAAAAGGTAGCCCGCCCGCTGATAGATTCCTTCTCGATGGACAAGCCGCAATTTGGGCAAGCCGCATCTTTTTTTCCATACACGGCAAGTTGAAGCTGGAAATAACCGGGTTTGCCGCTTGATCCTAAAAAATCAGAAATCGTCGAGCCGCCAGCCTTGATCGCCTTTTTAAGAATCAAGACAGTGCATTCCGCCACTCGTTGCCACTGAGGTTCCGACAGACTGTTCGCCTCGGTTCGGGGATGAATACCGCTGGCAAAAAGGATTTCATTGGCATAGATATTCCCAATGCCGCTGATGCGGCCTGCATCCATAAGAAAGCTTTTTACCGGCTGGCCACTTCGCTTGGCAAGCCGTGCAAGATTTTCGCCGTTAAAATCCTGGCTGAACGGTTCGATGCCCTGTCTGCCCTGAAATTTCTCTTCCAGAGCCGTTGCCTGATCCGCTGACCAAACAGCGATACAGCCGAAGCGGCGGACATCATTAAAGCGCAGCTCCATATCATTGTCCAAACGCAGACAAAGATGGTCGTGCTTTGCTTTTTCCGCTGTTTTGTGAAAAATTCCTAATTTTCCAGTCATACCGAGATGGATCAGCAGGACACTGCCGTCATCCAGACGAAGGAGCAAATATTTCGCCCGTCGGTCAACAGTTGTAATAACATTGTCGCAAATACATTGACGGAGAAGCTGTTCAGGAACAGGTTGCCGCAAGGGCTTGCCCGAACACCAGACCTCCATGACCGCATGCCCGGACAAATGGGGAAGCAAGCCTCGGCGGGTGACTTCGACTTCCGGCAGCTCAGGCATGGTGATGCGCTCCGGTATTGGTATCGATATAGGTATGAGATGCTCTGCTGACCAGCCGATCAAACCCCCGCTCTACAGCACCCACAGAAAGAAAATATTTCCAAAGCCACTGACGCAAGGAGCCGCCCACCACATTAATCAGAGGGCTGACAACCTCAACCTGACCCCAGCCCGGTCGCCATATACGGGATTTGCCCTTTCGTCCATGGATACTCAAAACAGGGATATCCAGACAGGATGCCAAATGTCCGCCTCCGGAATCATTGCCGATAAAAAAACCAGATTCATATAGGAAGGCGACGCATTGATCAACGCCCGCAAAAGTATGCAAAGGAAATGCCTCTCCAATGACCGCTTGCCAAGCCTGTCGTTCCGGAGTGCTCATAATAAAAACCGGCTCAAAGCCTTTGGCCGACAATCGGGCCGCCAAGGCCAGAAATCTTCTGGGTAACCAATTTTTACTGATCTCGGCACTGGTCGGGTGGATACAGACCCGTCGTTGATATCGCCGATGTTCCAAGGAGGCTGGCGGCTTGATGCCGTTGAACATGGTCGGTTCAGGTAAAGCAAAAACCTGTCTGCTGATATGGGCCATATCTTCAGCTCGGTTGCTGTCTTTTCTATACATCCGGCCATAATCCACCCAGCCTGCGGCGACAGCCTCTCCGACACCGGCCCAGGCCGCTTTGGGAAAAAGGATCAGCTGGAATCCGGCAAGCGTTTGCTCCGCCGTTTCCGCCTGGACGCTCGGCTCAAGACGATGCAGAGGAAACCAGTCCCTCAGCTCACACATGCGGGTGCTGAACATGGTCGCCTGTAAACCGGCCAACCGGGCATTTTCCATCAGCACCATCTCAAGCAGGTTATCCCCCAGACCTTGACCACCAAGTACTGCTACCGATCCCGCCGCCATATCCTCCTCACACCAATACTCCGTCAAAATTCCCCTGAAGAAGCACAGTGGGCTGTTTCCC
>CBDTVG010000249.1:0-3960 GCA_965363745.1 uncultured Candidatus Electrothrix sp.
AACTCTTAACTGTCGGCGTGATTGGAAAATCATCAAAAGAAAACGAAAAACGAGTCCCCATTCATCCAGAACAGATAAAAGGCATCCCCAAAAGATTACGAGAGCAAATCACTTTCGAAGAAGGTTATGGGATGCGGTTTGGCATGGATGACAAAACGTTAGCTCAACTTACATCAGGCCGAGTTGCTTTCAGAGAAGAAATACTGAACGGTTTTGATTGTGTGCTGCTGCCCAAACCGTTGGCAGAAGATTTATCTCAGGTTCGAGAGGGTGCAATTGTATGGGGTTGGCCGCATTGTGTACAGCAGAAAGAAATTACGCAAGTATCAATTGAGAGAAAATTAACCCTTATTGCCTGGGAGGAAATGTTTACATGGAGCCGAACAGATGAAAAAAACATGCATATTTTTTATAAAAATAATGAAATGGCTGGTTATGCCGGAGTAGACCATGCCCTAAGCCTGACCGGAACCACCGGATATTATGGAAAACCACTAAAAGCAGTGGTGTTCAGCTTTGGATCGGTTAGTCGGGGGGCAATATATGCCTTGCAAGGTCAAGGGGTTCGAGATATCACCGTCTATACGGGGCGGCCATCAACAGAAGTGAAAGATCAATTACCCGGCATATCATTCAAACAAGTGAAGGAGGATGATTCAGGGAATTTATTTATAGTTGAATCTGACAACCGTACTCGCCCAATTGCAGAAGCATTATCAGATGTGCAAATAATTGTTAACGGAACCCTTCAAGACACTGCCCATCCAAAAATGTTTGTCCCTGTCCACGATGCAGGTAAATTAATGAAAGGGGCTCTTATTATTGATATAAGCTGTGATGAAGGAATGGGTTTTTGGTGTGCCAAACCAACATCCTTTGAACACCCAATGTTTGAAGCAGCTGGTAAATTTTATTATGCAGTAGACCACAGCCCCAGTTTTTATTGGAATTCTGCCTCATGGGAAATTTCAAAAGCATTACTTCCGTTTTTGCCCATAGTTATTGGGGGACCAAATATGTGGGAAAAGAATAAAACAATTTTAAAATCTATAGAAATTCGTAATGGAGTAATTCAAAATACCAAAATCCTTTCATTCCAAAATCGTGAGAAAGAATATCCGCACAAGTTTTGTTAATGCAACGTTATGTACAATTATCAAGAGCTATTTTTTCGGAAGTCGCCATAAAAATAAAGGCCACACATGGTTAAAATGCCATACCTCAGGCAAGCAAGCTCTCTCAATAAAAAGAGTTCCTTAATCTCAATTAAAAATCTAATCAGCTGCTTAGGACTCGCTTCTCTTGCCGCTTCTTACTTCACCGAAAAAAGCAGAAATTTCAGTGTCTTTTTTGCGTTAGGATTCAGTCTCCTGAGCGTTACTCTGTTGTTTGATATATTTAATGAGCTGAAAACCGGCATTGCAAAAATAAACTATGGAAATAGAGAAGTTTATTACAGAACAGATCCGATTTTTTATTGGATCAGCATATTGGCGCAACTATGTATCTGTGCCGGTATGCTAGCCTTGGCTTTTTTCATTTACACGACACCTTCCTGTGGTGAAATCCCGTGAGAGTAACGAGCCGTCACAACCTTCTTCACTTTAACAAGATGCCCTCAATGCGGCTTGTCTGCCAGCTGAAGGTAGTGCCCACAACGGGCCGAAAGAGGAGTCAATCCCCTTCCGGCCCGGTATCTGTTCAACATGCTGGCAGGGGCGGTTCGTGAACCACCCCCTACGGCAAGGTCTAGAATACGCCCTTCACCTTTCCTGTCTCGGTGTCCACATCAATACGGCGATACGCCGGATCAGAGGCAGTTCCCGGCATCAGACTGATAGCACCGGCCACAGGCACGACAAAGCCCGCACCCTTATAGGTGAGGATGTCGCGGATAGGCAGAGTCCAACCCTTGGGGGTTCCCTTGAGCTTGGGATCGTGGGACAGAGAGAGATGGGTCTTGACCATACAGGTGGTCATTTCCTTCATTTCAGGATCAGCCTCAATCCGTTTCAGTTTAGCAGCCGCTTCCGGTGAGTAGCTCACGCCGTCGCCGCCGTACACTTCCTTGACGATTAGCTCAATACGCTGAGACAGCGGGGTCTCCAAGTCATAGAGGAACTTGAAATCATTGGGCTCTTCACAGGCATCAGCAACCGCATCAGCGAATTCCAGGGCTCCTTCACCACCATGCTCCCAATGACGGGACAGGGCAACTCGGGCACCAGCTGCCTCAGAGATGCGACGAACCGCAGCAATCTCATTATCGGTGTCGGTGTAGAATGCATTGATGCAGACAACCGGATTGATACCTGCTTTCTTGACGGTCTCGATGTGGTGAATAAGGTTTGCGCATCCTTTTTCAACCCAGCCCACATTCTCGCCCTCATACTCTTTCGGCATGGGCTTGCCTGGAATCGGAATGGGTGCGCCGCCGTGGCATTTGAGTGCCCGGATGGTGGCAACAACAACCGCACAGTTTGGCTTGAGGCCAGAATAACGACATTTGAGGTTCCAAAATTTCTCAAACCCGATGTCCGCACCAAAGCCAGACTCGGTCACGTTGTAGTCAGCCAGTTTCAAACCAACTCGATCAGCAATAACCGAAGATTGACCAATGGCGATGTTAGCAAAGGGGCCAGCATGAACAACTACGGGCTGGCCTTCTAAGGTTTGCATCAGGTTGGGGTTGATGGCATCAACCATCCACGCCGTCATTGCGCCTGCAACTTCCAAGTCTTCCGTGGTAATCGGGCGATCCTGCTTATCATAAGCCACGACGATCCGACCGATGCGCTGACGCATATCTTTCAAATCTTTGGCAATGGACAGAATAGCCATGATCTCGGAGCTGACCGCAATGGCGAAGCTGGACTGCATGGTCATGCCGTCCATTTTGCCGCCCTGACCGATGGTGATATTACGCAGAGCCTGAGCGCAGTAATCCATGATCCAGTTGAACTCCACCTTTTTGGGATGGATGTCCAGCCGTCTCAGCTTACGCATGGCCAGCTGCTCATCGGTGTAGTTGCACTCATGCTGCATCCGGGCGGTGAGAGCTACCATGCCCAGGTTATGGGCGTTCATGATGGCGTTGATGTCACCGGTCATACCCAAAGAAAACGGGGTCAGGGGAATACACTGAGCCAAGCCGCCGCCTGCTGCGGAGCCCTTGATATTCATGGTCGGGCCGCCGGAAGGCTGGCGGATTGCCCCGATAACAGATTTGCCGCGTTTTCCCAAGCCCTGCACCAGACCCATGGCGCAGGTGGATTTTCCCTCGCCCAGCGGGGTGGGAGAGATGGCGGTTACATCCACGTACTTCCCATCCGGCTTGTCTTTCAGACGATCAAGGATTTTGCGATAATCCAGTTTGGCCAGATAATGCCCGTGAGGAAGGAGTTCCTCTTTTTTCAGACCGAGCTCTTCTCCCAGCTCGTATACTGTTTTCATCCGGCTTTCAGCCTCTTCGGCAATTTCCCAGTCCGCGTGTTTGGTAGGATCTAAAACCATGGGTGGTCTCCTGTAAAGTTTAGTAGTAAAAGGTTACAAGGTTACAAAGATATTTTAACGTCAGGGGGTGAACGTAATAATAATATGATAGGAGCGTGAAAGCTCAGGGGGCAAGGCTGATGCTTTGCGGAACCTGAACAAAAAATCCTGAATTGAGCAAACTTTTTACCGGATTTAGAACCTATTGTCAACAGATTAGTCGATAGCGTGTCAGCTTGGTGAAACTATTTGGACAATTTTAGCAGTCTTAGAGGCAGGTACCAGAATCAATAAACACTTTCAGTACCGGGTCAACTTGGATGAATGCTTTTTTCAAAATGGTTCAACAGTGCGACCTAAATGTCCTTTTTTCCCTTGAAAAAAATAAATAATTCCATTAACATTTTATTAGACCGCCTACCAATAAACATACTAACATACATCCCAAGGAGAGCTACTTATGTGCTA
>CBDTVG010000250.1:0-3953 GCA_965363745.1 uncultured Candidatus Electrothrix sp.
CGGATCAGCTCCGAGGCGAAAACGCTCCCGCCGCCGCTGTCAATACGCAAAACCACCGCCTTGATTTTTTTGTTTTGACGCACTTTACGGAGTGCCTTGGTTAATCCGGCAGAACCGATCTTGTCGCTGTCACCGTATACGATATCGCCTTGAGCCACGATAATGGCGATGCCATCTCTGCCCTCCAAGGGAGATCTGTAAGCGGGCGGGATCGTTGTGAGGTAGTCTGTGAAATTTACCTGTTTAAAGCTGAAACGGTTCTTTTTTTGGTTGGTTCCGACAAGGGTTTTTATGTACTCACGAAAGTCGTTCTCTGTTTTCAGGCCGTCAATCAGGCCGGTGTTGAGAGCCATTTGCGCTGAATCACCGCCAGCGG
The DNA here is from genome assembly GCA_965363745.1 of uncultured Candidatus Electrothrix sp. Classification (GTDB taxonomy): domain Bacteria; phylum Desulfobacterota; class Desulfobulbia; order Desulfobulbales; family Desulfobulbaceae; genus Electrothrix. Next base: position 377 of record CBDTVG010000250.1, read on the forward strand.
CTTTCAGGCTTTCCGTCGCCTGATTAACTATCTTGTCAATATCTTTCGGTGAAATGTTCCTTTGCCCGGTGATATCATCCAAGAAATGTTGCCAGATTCTGGTTAGCCATTGTCGATTCGCCTCTTTCGCCGCCGGGGACATATCATTACGGATCAATGGCTCTACAGCGGATTTAAAGGTTCCCACCCTAAAAATATGAAAGTTGATATTGAGCTTGTTGAGCAGGTCAAGCATATACAAATTGAAGATACCAAAGCCCCGTAGATTGACCGATCCCATGGGGTTGAGATAAATTTCATCACTCCTTGAAGCCAGATAATACTGTCCCTGACCGTAAGTGTCGGCATAGGATATAACTGTTTTACCGCTTTTTTTGAATGCGTCGATTGCCCCGGCTATATCCCGCAGTTGGTCAAGACCAACATATTCAATTTTGTCCAAAGAGAGGACAAGGAGCTTGATTCTCTTATCATTGGCAGCAGCCCGAATTCCGCTGATAATATCCTGAAGAAGGAGCTCATCCGGGTGTTGCGCTCCATTGATAAGCTCCGCCAAGCGAGATACAGGATCAAGCGGTTGTTTTTTTTCTAAAATATTACCATATGGAGCCAGAACCAAGGCCGAGCCGTCGGCCACTTCAATCGGCGCCTGCCGTCCAAGAAGTATGAACAGCAAAATGCCTATACCGGAAAGCATAAACAGGCCGCTGATTAGGGCGGTTCCTGTGGTCAGGATTTTCCAGACGCAGAGAAAAACCGAGCCGGTCATTCGTAATATTTTTTTCAAGATATTTGCTCAAAGGTTAAAGTTGCCTAATTACGGCTCGGCAGAGAACCGTGAAATTGATGCTGTTACAGAATACGGGATTTATCCACTTATTTCAAGCATCGGCTTATTTCACAAGACCCGGATTCTAAGGCCTTATTTTTAGTGCGTTATGCTTTGATGTATATTGCATACAGTAACAAATACTCGCCTGTGCGGGGACAACTTAATTAAATTTTTTCGTTAATTTGTTTGACAAAGGCGGGTTAATCTATTTAAATTTAGTCTCATTTTTAATGAGGTATATTTATGGGGTACCTCTGCCATATTTTTTTTGCATAACTCCCGAAAGGATCTGAATATTATCTGTTTACAGGTGGCGGCACCGATGATTCAGGATCTTCCTTTGTTCCGCACATTCAGTACAATGTGCCCTTTTTTCCGATTCCTAGGAAAATGTAACTTTTCTTTGTCCTTTCCCCTTGAATATTCTCTTGATGGAAATATTTATTTCCGACTAAACGCAACCCAGCGCAAGAACTGTAAATGAAAAAAGTATTGTTAGTCGATGACGATGAAATAATCCACGAGATTATTTCATCCACGCTGAGTAAATATAGAAAACTGTTTGAGATTGTACATGCTTTTGATGTGAAGGAAGCTATTGGAATACTGAAAAAGGGGGATATCTCTCTCATTATAACCGATTTGGTCATGCCGGGCGGGGACGGTTTCCAGTTATTGACGCATATACATGGAAAGCACTCCGACACGCCCTGTATTGTCATGACATCTTACGATCTTCCCGACTTGAAGAAAAGGCTGATGGGCAGGGTTTTTCAGATTTTTAAAAAACCGGTGGCTCCTAAAGAACTTGCGGAAGCGATTGTCAGAGGCTTGAAAACAAATCAGAAAAAAGGGGATTTAGGCAAGTTTTCCGTTGTCGGCATTGTTCAGCTGATGGAAACCGAGGAGACAACCTGTCGTCTTGATGTGCATAACTGCGGTGAGCATCAGGATATAGATCATTGTATAGACAAAAAATGCCCGGAGTACAAAGGAAGTTTGTATCTTGTGCAAGGTAAAATTTACGATGCGTCCTGCGGTAAATTGATCGGCGAGGAGGCTGCTCTGAAATTGCTGAGTATGGAGGGCGTTCAGGTCAGTAGCTGTATGCTGAAAAGCGAAGTGACCAGAAGGGTGCATAAAAGCAATCAGAATCTGCTCATCAATGCGATGATCCAGAAGGATAATCAGGGATGCGATGATGAGTGTAAAAAGGCCGCACCTCGGCAGGAGTTGCTGAACGAGGGGATACAGTTATGTGAGAAGCTGGAATTTGTAAAGGCGCAAAAGGTGCTGATGGCCTTTGTTAAGAATAATCGACGGAACGCATTAGGCTGGTTATGGCTCTCCCGAACATTTACTGACCTACAAAAGATTAAAAAATCCTTGGCTGAAGCGTACAAGGCATCCCCTAAAAATACCAACATCCTTGAGGATGTCGCAAAAACTCGTTTATTCAAGGATTCCGGGGCCGCTAAGATTATCCGCTGTCCCTTTTGTTACGCCCCTTTGGCCAGCCGGACGGTGTTATGCACCTGTTGCAAGGCCAATGTGCTGTCCGATTCGTCCACTTTGGCCCAAATTGATCCTTATTCTGTGGAACGACACCTGGTACAGCGGGCTGTTGAACGTTTTGAACGGGTATTGGCCGCTGAAGTGAATCCGAGAATTCTTTTTTATGCGGGTGCGGCGTATCTGAATTTGAATAATTTTGAAAAGGCGCTGACCTATTTTGACCTATTAATGCCTATTGTCCAAGTGGACCACCGTTATAAGAAGGTGGCGGAGCAGGTCAGGGAAATTGTCGATTATATAGCATCCAATCAAAAAATGGAAATCAGCGGAGTCGCCCCTAAAAACAGCTGGCATGATCAGAAGACGAAAAAGAAAGAACAGTTGATCGCCAATCGGGCGAACAGCGGCACTGTATTGGTTGTTGAGGACAGCCCCACAACCAGAAAGGTTATTAAAATGACGCTGACGAGCGGTGGCTTCCGGGTGGTCGAGGCCTGTGACGGTGTTGAGGCGTTGAGTCGGTTGAATGATGAACGACCGGATATGGTGTTGCTTGATATCATGCTGCCGAAAATTGACGGCTACCGAGTTCTTTCCATCCTTAAAAAAAATGAAGATACAAAGGATATTCCGGTAGTGATGCTGACCAGCAAGAACAGGATAATCGACAAGGTTAAAGGTCGACTTTCCTCTGCGAACGCCTATTTAACCAAGCCGTTCAAGCCAGCAGAACTGATTGAGATCGTTAATTCGATCACCAAAAAAGGCCGGGATGACACAGCGGAAAAATCGTAGATTTTTATTTTTGTATATTTTTGAACGTTAAAATGTGAAAGGAAAAAAAAGGAAAAATATGTCTGCAAAAAAAATTTTAATTGTTGATGACAGTCCGACTGAGTTGAAATTGATAACTGACGTTTTCAACTCCCCGGATTACAGTGTTGTGACGGCCACGGACGGAGAAGCGGGTGTGGAAAAGGCAATTTCTGAAAAACCTGAGCTGATTATTCTTGATGTTGTCATGCCGAAAATGAACGGTTTTCAAGCATGCAGAAAAATTAAGTCAGATTCCTCATTGCAAGGCATTCCGATTATTTTATTAACCAGCAAAAATCAGAAATCAGATGAATTCTGGGGAAAAAAACAAGGAGCTGATGTCTACCTGACAAAACCTTTCAACACCGATGAACTGCTGACGGCGGTAACCGGTCTTTTGGCCTGAGCTGTCGG
>CBDTVG010000251.1:0-3943 GCA_965363745.1 uncultured Candidatus Electrothrix sp.
CCGAAATGCCCTGTGGACATGGCCTCTTTCATGTCGCTGGCAAAACAATCTGTTACTTGAGAAAACACATACTCGCTGATTGCCGGAATATTGCTCCGTAGGGGCAGAATCGCCGCACCGGCGGGCATAATATGGTCTGTGGTGATATTGTCAGCCAATTTCAACACCACTTTGCCTTTCCAGGTTTTCGGCAGAGGCTCAAACTCAGGAAATGGGGCGATATTTGGCCCCCGGATAATCTGCACCTCCGCACCTTCCGTTTCCGGAAAGGGAGCCTCAATGCGTTCATCGCCGGGCAGATAGGTCTTTGGTAACTCGAATTGAGGATATGCACCAAGATCTCTTGGATCAGTTATCACCCCTTTAACTGCTGAAGCCGCTGCAACTTCGGGGCTGCACAGATAGATCTGATCGCCCTTGTTTCCAGACCGTCCAGGAAAATTTCTCGAAACGGTTCGCAGGGAATTCATGCCGGTAGGCGGAGCTTGGCCCATGCCGATACAGCCGAGACAGCCGGATTGATGGATACGTGCCCCGGACTGAAGCAACGGCAGGACATCGCCCTGAGCGGTCAGATTTTCAATAACCTGACGACTGCCCGGATTTATCTCGAAACTCAAATCTGGGTGCGCTTCCCGGCCTTCCATGATTTTTGCCACAGCGGTCAGGTCACGTAAGGAGGAGTTGGTGCAGGAGCCGATCAGCACCTGAGCTATAGGTCGCCCCGCGATTTTGCTGACCTTGACCACATTATCCGGCGATGAGGGACAGGCGATCATGGGTTCCAAGGTGGACATGTCAATTTCCAGTACCTTATCGTACTCGGCATCAGGATCAGCGACCAGTTCCTGCCATTGATCTTCCCGACCCTGAGCGACCATATATGTCCTGGTGTTTTCATCCGAGGGGAACACCGAGGTGGTGGCCCCCAGTTCAGCACCGAAATTGGTGATCGTGGCTCGGTCGGTGAGGCTCAGTTCGGCCACGCCCGGTCCGAAATATTCCATGATATAACCGACTCCGCCTTTGACGGTCAGTTGGCGCAGGATCTCCAGCAGAACATCACGGGCCGCGACCCAGGGCTGCAACTTGCCGGTCAGTTTGATGCCGTAGATTTCGGGCATAACCAGATAGAAGGGTTTGCCCGCCATAGCCATCGCCACATCCAACCCGCCTGCGCCCATCGCCAGCATACCCATGCCGCCGCCCGTGGGGGTGTGGGAATCCGAACCTAACAGGGTCTTGCCCGGAACACCGAAGCGTTCCAAGTGTACCTGATGACAGATGCCGTTGCCCGGAGGAGAAAAATGGAGGCCGAACTTGCGAGCCGCTCCTTGGAGAAAGACATGATCGTCCGCATTTTTGAAGTCAGCCTGAAGCATATTATGATCCACATAACTCACTGAGAGCTCGGTCTGCACCCGTGGAATGCCGATGGCCTCGAATTCCAAATAGGCCATGGTGCCGGTGGCATCCTGGGTCAGGGTTTGGTCGATGCGCAACCCTATTTCTTCCCCTTTTTTCAGTTCGCCTTCAATCAGATGAGCCGCTAATATTTTTTCCGCAACGGTTTGTCCCATAACGTTTTCTCCTTAAAACTAAAAATACGAATGCGCCTTAGGCGCGAATTGTCTGCGGGACATTAAACATGATCGGGCGGAAAAATGCCCCGATTTTTTTTAGATGGTTTTCTCTGAGGATATGGAAGGGTAGATGGGGTGGAGTGGTGCGCTCTTGATCAAGACGGGGCTGGGATCATTGCGTAGGGAATATAAAAAACCGGGTCATGCGCGTTGCGCACGCACCAGGAGTGGTGAGGGAGGCGAAACGGCTTCACATAACATCTGTTATGCGACATTTTTTTTATTTGTATGTTTAGTTTTGTTTGTGTCTCTGTTGGTGATTCTCTCTTTTTCTGTGAAAGGGATGATTTTATCATAAAGTGCGTTTACTTGTTTTACTTTTTTGGGATGAGTAATCATGCTTTCAGCAATTAGGTTAGTAAGTTGAAAAAGAGTGTTGACTGTCTTTGGATCGTTTTTTAGATCTAGTTCCCCAGGATGAACAGCGTTGTTTCCTACAATACGAATGATGTCAAATGCTTGTTGGTTTTGTGCCAGATGTCCTTTTTTGACTAGAGCGGCGATGTCGTCATTGATATTTTTGCCTTTTTCTCCTAAGTGTTTGCATAGTTTTTGGATTGCGAGTCGCAGAAGTGCTGCTGCTCCGCGTGGTGATCGAAAAAAAATTGCTTGAGCTTCTTGGTAGTCTTCCTGAATGCCATACGGCAGATCTTGATTAGGATCGGGAGTTGTTATTAGATCTGGATAATATTTAATTACTTCTTTGGGATATGGTATGTCGTAATCTATCTCCGAGTCAGTAGTAATTGTACGAAATGATACTGATTTACAGTTTTGGCATTGAATGATCTGGTTTTTTCTTGACCAGTCACTCGTGTTCATATCAGATATGCGTTGATATTCTTCATTATAAGAGCAGACCGTAGAATGCGGTGTTTCCTTTTTGCATTCTATGCATAGCAAACTATACCTGTCTTTGTCGTCTTTATCGTCTTTGTGGTAAAGGGTGAATTCATGAAATATTGTTGTCATATTTTAGTTTTTTTTTAGAATTATGTGTTAATAGGGGTCAGACCTTGATTTATTTAAAGGCTTGTTAGAACTTAAATATCTATTTCTTTAGTGGAGAATACTTTGACAATATAGGTTTATCATAGCTTTCCGGCATTACATCAAAGAATTCATTGGCTCGTTTTAAGAAACCTTCAATATCACCTTCATATACTTCATTCATTACCAAGCTGCAGCCTGACCTTGTAATGCTGTCCATAGCTGCTTGGTCCCAAGACCTTTTACAATTCCAGTGACCAAGATATTTTGCTGTTGGAGCTGCCGTTTGGTGTTCTTTTAATCTTGTTTCAAGATTATCTGTATAACCAATTTTGACTCGATTTGGGATTGCCTCTGGAATAAGTTGAATAATGTAGAAGTACCCAAATCGATTAAATGAAGCTTGATCAATATTAGAGACGTGGCTATCACGATTTTCAAAATGGGATATGAGTTGATTTGCTTCGTCAATATTGAGGCAATGAACAGAAGCTCCCTTACTTGCGGACGTTTTTTCTTTGCGTACTGTGAATTCAAGCTTGCGAACTGTTCTACGCACTGTATCAATGCTTACCTCAAGCTGATCTGCCAGTTCTCTAAATGTCTTAAATTCCATTATGCATTCTCTTTGATTTCTTACTCTAACAGTGTTAGTAGGGGGCAGACCTAGGCTGTCGAAATCCGCCTCTAATTCACATTGTATGCTCCGTTTTTTGGATTTTCGACATTTGAAGCATTGCTCTGTATCTTAGCGGTGGAATGGCTATTTCAGCATATATTACAATCTATTTCTGGTAGCTACCAAAATCCAAAGGATAAGGAAATTTTATTCAAAAAAATGCTGAAAGCGAGAAGGTTAATCCCTTTGGCATCCTTCTAACTCATTGATTATTCGTTCCGTAGTGAAAAACAGGCGTTAATAACGTGAGTTTTTTGATGCTTTTCGGAGCTGAAGGTAAAGATAACATACTGAATTATTTATTGAAATATATTCGTATTTATTAATTTCGACAGCCTAGGGCAGACCCCCAATTTATTACTGAATAGCTTGAATGAAAGATTCAACCATTCGTAATCTAAAAAGTAAACAATAAACCCAGTTATAAGGCCAAAATGTATACACGTAGGTATCATAGAGGAAAATCGGAGGGCGTAGCGGCGGGGGTTACAGCGGGGGATTGCAGGTTCGAATCCCCCTGTCAGGTCAGTTTTACTTCCTGTCCCGGCTCAAGTTGGTAACCTTTGTTGTTAACTCTTTACAAGTGATTCAAAATAAGCAGGAACCGTTGCCTCAAAGGTCATTTTTTCTT
>CBDTVG010000252.1:0-3899 GCA_965363745.1 uncultured Candidatus Electrothrix sp.
TGTCTTTCTTTTGCTGTTGACAAAAACAGCCTCGATTTCTACGATGAATGTCTGGAAAATCTATACGGTTGCGCCGAACAGAAGAGTAAACGAGTAAATAAACGGGATGAAACAATGCAAATCAAAAAAGTGTTATTATTTCTCATTATACTGATATTCAGCTCATCTTTCGCCTTAGCTGATAAGCCGCGACCGGCTCCGTCGCCGATGAGTTATAAGCGGGTCACCTTTAATGCGGAGATGTTGGCCCAGGAAGTCGCTCAAACAACCGGGCTTGCCCTGAATCCCATTCTTTGCATGTCCGCTTTTGGGGCGTATTATTATTTTTCTGCACCGGAGCAGGATCGCCCTTCGCTACCCTGGCATCTATCTCCTAAATTCTGGGGACCGTTGTCTGTTATTTTGGGGATGATTTTTTTAAAAGACACTTTTGGTGCAGCATTCCCGAAGCTGTTAAAATCTCCTTTGGATGCCATCGAAATCCTGTTTGAAAAGAACACCAGTGCTCTCATTGCGCTTCCGGTTTTGATCACTTCTGTGAATCAGGGTAAATTTCAACAATTGCAGCAGCTGTCTCAGCAGGCGTGCGACGCTCTCTTTCCGGTCGCTGTAGCGGCGGGTTCGGCAGATGCAGCACTGAATACCGGTGTTGACCTGCTATTGATGATCATGACATCCGCCACCGCCAGCATGATATTTATTGCGGTATGGGTTCTCTCCCAAGCGTTTAACGTTCTTATCCTGCTCTGTCCGTTTTCTCTCGGAGACGCCATCTTGGCTGCGACAAAAAACGCTCTTGTACTGCTTATCATCGGATTGTCGGGAACATACTCAGGAGCTGTTTTGTCAGGCGTTGTCATTGCCTTTGCGGTGTATCTTTTTCCGAAAACCTTGCGGCTGGTCGTTTTTGGCACTGTCATGTCGCACGACATAGTATTTTACAAGCTTTGTCGGAGAAAAGATCGTTCTTTGCCAACAGGGGGGATCAGGAGCTTTTCAAGCTGTTATTTCGCCCAAACTCCTCCGTTGACCTATGGAAAAATCTCTCTGAAAAAAGGTTTGTTGGAGTTCTCCTATCGATCTTGTCTCTTTTTCAGCAAAAAGACTGTCAGCACAGGGATTGAACCGTCAGACTGTGAAGTGATCAGGGGAATACTCTCTCCCGTTATTGTCTTGCAACAAGATGATGGTGATCAAGTGCAACTTTTCAGAATTCGTCCTCAATTGTATCGGCATACGCAGCAGGTGGCGAAACTACTTGGGGTGAAATGGAGTGATGAGGCTGTTATTATCAAGAGATTCAGCGGTACTGTGAAGTGGTATATGGCGTTGTTGAGGAAAGCTCCACGATTGGATGTTCCAATCAGCAAGGGTGAAAATATTGTGGAATATTGACCTGACGGTGGACAATTATCGGCATGACTATTTTTCTCCTGGCAAACCCCATTTTTAAGAACAAAAAAACAAGATAAAGAAGGCTTCTGTATCTCTTAAAAAAATTCTGAATGAGAAAGAACTTCATATGAAAACAGCTATATTAACAGCAACACTTCTACTGACAACACCATATGCAGCAATTGGCATTAACACATGTGTTTGCGTTGGCGGTGCCTTAGATGGACTTGCATGTTCATCTTCCAATAACCTCTGCAATCTTGGCACATGCAGCAATGCCGACAAAAACTGCACAGACGACACAGTCTGTTACGGCAAATGTAGCAATTCCTGGAGAACAGCCTGCGAAGATAGATATGATTGCCCAGCAGGTAGCTGTACATCCCCAGCACCACCAATACCATGTTACGGACCTGGAACCTGCCAAGGCATCGCAGCAATATACGACATCTACGTTGGACTCAATAATACGAGCGTCTGTAGCGGATACGAATCTTGCGACGACAAAGGTACATGCGAACACGGTTCATGTGTCGACTTCAGCATAAGCCCCACAGTACCATGCAATTAAAAATCTCCAATCTGGTCGTCTATAAACTTCAACCATATCTGCGATCAGTATTTTTAACCAAACTCATGGCTGCTTTTTTATGACCAACTGCAACATAGGCGCAGCCCTGCACAAAGCCGCTGCGGAGCGTGGCAATGCCGTCGCCCTCGTCACAGGCAAGAACGGCAAATATCAACAATGGACTTTCCAAGAAGTGCTGGCCACTAGCAACCGCTATGCCAATGCCCTTCAGGCCCAAGGCGTAAAGCGTGGCGACCGGGTCATGCTCATGGTGCGCCCGTCAATGGAGTTCATCTGCCTGAGCTTTGCCCTGTTTCAGCTCGGCGCAGTGGTCATCCTGATTGATCCGGGCATGGGCTATAAAAACCTGTTGCGCTGTATCGGTTCGGTGCGGCCTGCTGTCCTGATCGCCATTCCCCAAGTACACCTCTTCTCCCGTGTCTTCAGAAAACCCTTTGCCACGGTTCGTCGCCGGATCTGTGTCGGCCCATCCTTCGGCCTTTGCGGCACCACCTTAAAAGCGGCAAGCCGTGACCAAGGCCCGGAGTTCAATGCGGTCAGCACCACTAAGGACGAACTGGCCGCCATCATCTTCACCACCGGTTCCACTGGCCCGCCCAAAGGAGTCCAGTATACCCACGGTATTTTCTTCAGCCAGTTAGAGCAGATCCGGGACTATTACGGTATCGGCCCCGGCGATGTGGATCAGCCCGGTTTTCCCCTGTTCGGGCTGTTTGCCACGGCCCTCGGAGCGACCGCAGTGATCCCGGACATGGACCCGACCCGACCCGCCCAGGTTGACCCGGCCAAGTTTATTCGCTCCATCCAGGACTGGCAGGTGAGCTACTCCTTTGGTTCGCCAGCGATCTGGAACGTGGTCAGCCGTTACTGTATTGAGCAAGGGATTACCCTGTCGGTGCGCAAGATCCTCATGGCCGGGGCACCGGTGCCGGGCGAGCTGATCGAACGGGTGCAGGCGATTATACAGCCGGACGGGGAGATCTATACGCCCTACGGCGCGACCGAGAGTCTGCCCTCTGCCTCCATCACCGGTCAAGAAATCTTGGCAAAGACTTGGGAGCAAACCCGTATCGGTAAAGGCACCTGTGTGGGCAAAGCATTGCCGGGCATGCGTATTCAGATTATTGAGCCGGTGAACACGCCCCTTGCTGATTGGAGCGAAGCGGTAACGTTGCTGACCGATACCATCGGTGAAATCGTGGTCAAAGGGCCGGTGGTCACCAGAGCCTATGACCATAATGCGGAGGAAACTCGGATGGCGAAGATCCCGGACGGCAATGCTGTTCGGCACCGCATGGGCGATATGGGCTATCTAGATGAGCAAGGCAGATTGTGGTTCTGCGGGCGTAAGGCCCATCGGGTGCTCACGGCGGACGGGCCGATGTACACCATTTGTTGCGAGGCGATCTTTAACGAACATGCCGAGGTGCTACGTTCCGCCTTGGTCGGGATCGGCAAACCTGATGCACAGCAACCAGTGCTTATTGTTGAGCCGTATGAGAAGGTTGCGGATGAAGAGCGGCTTTTTGCAGAACTGCGCCAGTTAGCCGTTGCCAATCCCCTGACTGCGAAGATTGACATTTTTCTCGTCCACCCGGCCTTTCCTGTGGATATTCGCCATAATGCCAAGATCTTTCGAGAAAAGCTGGCTGTCTGGGCGGCGGAACATGCTCATCAATGCAGGTAAAGGGGGTTTGGCGGGCCGGGACCTTCGCTTTATCGAATTGTTACCGGAGGGGCGGTTCGCGAACCGCCCTTACCTGCCTACCGGCCCTGCAACTTGGTGAGAACCTCTGCCAATGCCTTGCGGTCACTTTCCAGATCAGGAAGCCCGATCTTCTCGGCAAGCTGTACAGCCTTAGGAATGAGAATTTAATAACTGCTCCATTTGTCTAACCGGGCAACACACGGT
>CBDTVG010000253.1:0-3897 GCA_965363745.1 uncultured Candidatus Electrothrix sp.
CCGCCGAGCTTATCCAAACGATCAAGGCTTTTCAGCAACCGTTTCTCTCCAGGCCCGACGGCAGGATTGATGTCGGAGGGCGGACATGGGGAAAACTCACAACAGTCACCGAGATGCCTAACACGGAAAATCCCGGAGGCGGCGGGGAACCTGTCGATCCGAATGCGGAGATCAACGTCGGCGGTTCTAATGCGGCTTGGACGGCATTGCATCAATGGGATGACAGGTACGAAGCTGAATTTGCTCAATGGGTGGAGCGGCTTTTTGCTGACAGAAAAGGCTCGCTGGCCGCCTGCCTGCGCAATCCAGCCGGCAACAGTCTCTATTCAGAAGAAGACCGCAACAACTCCATCTACTGCGACTGCGCCGACCTACCCTATCTGGTGCGGGCCTATTTCAGCTATAAGAAAAAACTGCCCTTTTCCTTCAACTCCACTATTTCTGGCAGTCGATACGGCAACAACAATAGGCCTGGCCGCCGCCGCTCCTTCCTCAACTCTTCCAGCTTTTTCAGCATGGCTAGGGCGATTGCCAACAGCGTCCACAGCGGATTTTTTCGTTTTTTTTGGACCATGGAAAAGACAGATACTTTTCTCTGCCAGATCAATCGCGAAAGCATTGTGCCGGGCACCATCTACTACGATGCCAACGGCCATCTTCTGGTGGTCTCCAAGGTGGAGGACGACGGCACAGTTCGCTTTGTGGATGCCCACCCGGACAACAGCCTGACCAGCAAGCGTTTCGGTGCGCATTTTTCACGGGGTTACTGCAAACAGGGGGGCGGATTTCGCCGCTGGCGGCATCAGGAGGTGAGTGGTAACGGCGGCTTTATCCTGACTTTCAACAGCAATTCAAAATTCTTCGATTCTGGCAAGAGCCAGTGCCAATCCAGCTATCAGGTTGACGGGCTTGAGCTCAATTATCACCAATGGGTGAAACGAATGCTGGCCACGGGTAGCGGCAGAATTGATCCGCTCAAGGAGATAAAACAGCAGCTGGTCGCCTTGGACGAGGCCCTGCAAGCGCGGGTGGAATCGGTTGAAGCGGCTACCTCCCGTAATATCCACAAAAAATCGCAGCCGTTGAGCCTACCCTACAATATTTACGGCACCGAGGGCGACTGGGAGGCTTATTCCACACCGGGCAGAGATGCACGTCTGAAGGCGCAAATTCGAGAGGTGTTCAACCTGATCAACCAGAGTGTGACCGCTGTGGCAACGGGAAATCATCCCTATGAATTCAGTGGTAGTGCGGCAGAACTGGTGCGAAAATACGACTCCGTCTGGCAGACGAATTCCTCCAGAATCCAGATACGCTACACCGACTCAGGTGGAGATAAAATCACCGTGACCTTGGGGGAAATCATGGATCGGCTGTTCAGGCTTTCCTTTGATCCCTATCACTGTCCTGAACTGCGCTGGGGCGATACCGATGCCGCATCCTGCCCGGATGGCTCAAGCAAAAGGAACTGGTACGAAAAAGAGCAACGCCTGCGCAATGTCATCACCCCGGATAATCAGGTCAACACCACCTTGGACTGGGGACCGCAAAATACACCTGATATTCATGTCGGCAATTTGCTGTCAAGGTTGAAGCAGGAGTACGCTTAAACAGGCATTGATGCTGTGTACATACGAAGCAGCTGATTTATGATGAGAATGCAGGCTAAGTTGTTGGAGGCAGAGCAAAACGACTCTGCCTCGACAAGCCAAGTTGCATTAATATGTTAACCTGTTAAGAAGATACGATTTTTCTATTAAGGAAATATTATGAAGTTATTCGCCGATACATCTTTAAGATGCCGATTGGATCATCTAAAAAAGGCCTTACTATTCACTGCTGTTATTTTCATACTCTTTTTTACTTTCAGCTTTAGCCTCTATGCCAAAGGAATAAGCAATAGCCTTGATGAACAAAAGCTCATTAAGGTGCTTAATGAAGCATATGAGGCTCAAAGTAATAATAATGCAGGTAAAGTCGCATGCTATATTAAAGCACTTTGTGAAGTGGACCCGAAAATTTTCGGAATAACCATTGTAACTGCCGATGGAAAAATTTATGAAGTTGGCGACAGTAAAGAACTCGTTTCAATTCAATCAATTTCTAAGGTTTTTACAGCCGCAAAAGTGATGCAAGAAAGAGGGGATACATTTATCCGTGAGAAAATCGGTACCAATGCAACGGGTGCTCCTTTCAACTCAATCATCGCAATTGAGCAGCATAATGGAAGTGCATCCAATCCATTAGTCAATGCAGGAGCAATTCAAACCACAAGCTGGGTTGAAGCAAAAAATTCGAAGAATCGATGGCTGAAAATTAAAAAGAATATGGATACCTTTGCAGACAGAGAACTTCCGTTTAATCAAGAGGTCTACCTCTCAGAGGTCAATGACAATAAACGTAATCAGGCGATCTCAAAAATTTTAGATGCCTATGGGCGGCTGGGCTCCGATCCGTTCGAAGCCACCACTGTGTATACCAAACAGTGTTCTGTGAATGTTTCATCTCACGATCTTGGCATCATGGGTGCTGTCTTTGCTAATCACGGGATTAATCCAATAACGCATAACAGGCTGATAAACGAGGAATATGTTCCAAAAATTTTGGCTATTATGGCAACAGCCGGTTTATATGACAGCTCAGGAGATTGGCTCTATCTATCCGGAGCACCAGCTAAAAGCGGGGTTGGGGGTGGTTTCATGGCCGTCATCCCCGGCAAGCTGGCTATCGGTGTTGTTTCTCCTCCTCTTGATCAGTACGGCAACAGCGTTCGAGCACAAAAAGCAATCCAATACATCGTCGATAAGCTCTCACTAAACCCTTATTCTCGGATGGATTGAGTTTTATAATTTGAGCAAAGGAGGAGGAAATCATGTTCAGACCACCCGTAGAACAAATAATCGAGGTGATGAAGGCCAAGAGGTACAGAGTCTACAATACCCCGGAAATAGACTGGAATCTTAATGTCGTCGGCATCCGCTCCCTTGATCCTGAGCCGGGAGCCTTTAACGATACCCTGACCGTATTTCATAAATTTCAGGGCATCTGGGAAATCTATTACTACCACATCACCACCGATCCAAGTATCTATTATTTAAAGCGTCCGGTTAACTGGCGCGGTACAGCAATTCTCAAAGAGGGCCAATATCGAGGAACATATAAACTGGATATTCATAACCGGGGGCTGCGGGGAGGACACTTGGCGTTATGTCAGCGCCTTGGCCATGTCACGGTCTATCGGGACAACAACCGGGATGAAAAACTCAACGTAACCTCAGTCAGAACACAAACTGGGAAATTCGGCATCAATATTCACCGCACCACGGAGGAGCATATAGAGGAACAGAAAGTCTCGGCAGGATGTCAGGTGTTTGAAGACCCGCGTCAGTTCGAGGATTTCCTCCTGAAATGCAAGGCCGGAAGAGCGGCCTTTGGCAATAAGTTCACCTATACCTTGCTGCATCAAAAATATTTCTCCTGAACTACCGCGATCCTGTCCCAGCGTTCCCGCCCCCGGTGAAAATATACACCTTGCGTATTGCCCTGTTTGATAATATTATTGCGCAATAAAGTATTTTTGTTACAAGCAGGATATTTTTCCAATCAATAACTAGTGACACCGACCCCTTATGTCCTTTGAACGCTTTGTCAGCTTCCGCTATTTGCGGGCTAAACGCAAACAGAAATTTATCTCCCTGATCTCGGTTATTTCCGTGCTCGGTGTGGCTGTGGGCGTGATGGCCCTTATTGTTGTTCTCTCGGTTTATACCGGCTTTACCGAAGGGTTGCGGGATCAGATTATCGGTATCAACGCCCATGTTTTGCTCCATCGAGCTGGTGGTGGGATTAAAGATCCGTACCGATTGAAACAGGAAGTTGAGGCGATGAGCGGTGTCA
>CBDTVG010000254.1:0-3886 GCA_965363745.1 uncultured Candidatus Electrothrix sp.
TAGGATTCATCCCGGTTGAGGTAATGGCAGTCATTGGTGGCGACCAGCTTGATGCCTAAGTCGTCGCTCAGTTCCATCAGCCCGTGGTTGACGGTTTTCTGCTCGGCAATGCCATTTTCCTGAATCTCGAAATAAAGGCGGTCGCCGAAAATCTCTCGTAGCTCAAGAGCCTTTTTCTTGGCCATGTCCATGCTACCGTGATTGATCGTCCAAGGAATCTCACCGTGCAGACAGGCGGTCAGGGCGATCAAGCCTTCCTGATGGGTGAAGAGCAGCTTGCGGTCGATGCGCGGCTTGTAATAAAATCCTTGAGTCTGGGCGATGGAGGCCAGTTTCATCAGGTTGCGGTAGCCAGTCTCATTCATAGCCAGCAACACAATATGGAAATTATGGCCTGCTTTTTTGTCGTGCAGGAGATGATCGGTCTCCGAGATATAGAACTCGCAGCCGACCAGCGGTTTGATCCCGGCCTTATTGGCCTTGGTGTAGAACTCCAGTGCGCCGTGCATAGCCCCGTGATCAGTGATTGCAACGGACTCCATGCCGTATTCTTTGCTTTTATCGAGCAGATCACCAAGACGAATGGCCCCGTCGAGCATGGAGTACTGGGTGTGGACGTGGAGGTGGACAAAGGATGAGGACATGAGATTATGAGGAGTTCTTATTGCAGTTCAGAAAAAATCTGACCCTTGTTATAGGTAAAGACATCAAGAGCAGTTGCCAGTTGCTGTTCTTTGCAGAAGTCTTGAACAGCGGCCCAGCTGAGGTATCCGTAGGAGGCCGGGTCCCATGCAGGAACTGTGGAAAATTGGGAGGTACGGAGTGTGTTGTTGAAAAACGATGCGGCCCGTTCCTCCTGCTCAGGGATCAACATCAAAAAGAAAACATGCTCAGAATGTTGTCTGATATATTCAACCGCACGCAGAACGACAGGGTTAGTGCCGATTTTTCTTCTGCGGCGTTTTGACTTTAGTGGAAATGACCATGATGGAAATTCAATACCCTGCTGGAGTGCGGCAAGGCCGTGTTGTTTCAGGCATGATATCATCCGTTGTTTATGGTATAATTGCGTGAACAAATTTGATGAATTCACAGTACCTTCCAATCCTTTTTCAAATTCAGCAAACTGATTAGAGATATGCCAATTGCCCGATTGGGCTGGCTGAACTTTGGCCTCAACAAAGACTGTGGCATTTCCATGAGGCGATGAGATAAGAATAACGGCATCAGTATCGCCGAACTGCGAAAGAGACTGTTCGACGAGAACGGTGACCGTGCCGGATGGTGGTCTATCGTCTGTCAAAGGAAAGATTGCACGCTCAAGCAGTTTGTTGAACATTGCATCGTTATCTACAGCGTATTGGAGGCTGTACAATAAAGCATTCAGCACTCCCCGTTCTGAGTATCCGTAAAGGTTCATAATTATTAACCAGCTGCTTGATTATAGGCCTTATTGGCCTTGGTGTAGAACTCCAGCGCACCGTACATGGCCCCGTGATCAGTGATTGCAACGGACTCCATACAGTATTCTTTGCTTTTATCGAGTAGGTCACCAAGGCGGATGGCCCCGTCGAGCATGGATTACTGGGTGTGGACGTGGATGGACAAAGGATGAGGACATGACGTTGGATGAGTCGTTATGCATCATGACGATGCGGTGTTTTAACCGAAGAACCCTGAAAGGGTTCAATAACATCAGCTCAGGGTAACACCCTGACCATAAAGTTCAGATTGTGAAAATGAACAAGAGCCTCCAAATTATCCCCGTGAATAATCCGGTTTTCACTCTCTTCAGCAGGATAGCTGTACTGGCGATCCTGAGAGCGCACCGGTACCTCCAGATGATGATTCATCACCTCCTGCTTTCCTTTCCATATTAATTCAGGCATGATTCTTTCTTTTGTTATTCGAATGAGTTGCTTCTAAATATGGTATAACCGGTAACACGAGAGTATATTGGAACGGAGAAGCTGCAACAAAAAAATAAAACAGGGATAATTGCGGGAAAAAAGAGGATAATTCGATACGTTTTTGATCATCCATGCTCATGCCGCTGAATACGAGCAGATGCGATTGCTCGCCAAAGGTTTTGCAGGTTTATGAAACCGCAAGAAAAACCTCTCAAAAAAACAATCCCCCCTTGGTGCGCAAATCTTACGGGATGCGTGGGAGGATTGTAAGGAAGTGGATGATGAACGAAATTATTATAAAACTATTTTTCTTTTTTGCAAGATATTTTTTTGGGCAGGAACGAAAAATATTCCATATTCGGCATTGATTATCCCACGGGGGAGTAATCCTCAAATCCATCCACAACTACAGTGTATTCAGGATCTTCTATGATATCAACCTGAATGAGTTTATCCGCTTTATCGATCAATTTTCGACAATCCGAGCTGAGATGCAGGAGGCTGATATTCTTCCCTGCCTGTTCATACTTTTGGGCAAGTTTATTAATGGCTTCAATGCCGGAGTGATCCGCAACTCTGGATTCCCTGAAGTCGATGATTATCTCATCAGGATCATTGTCCACGTCAAATTTGCTGTTGAACATTTGTACGGAACCAAAAAAGAGGGGGCCGAATATTTCATAATGCTTCACCCCATTTTCATCAATACTTTTTCTGGCCCTGATGCGAAGAGCGTTCTCCCAAGCGAAAACCAGTGCGGACACAACGACCCCGGCGAGCACAGCGATGGCCAAGTCAAACATCACGGTGAGCACCGTGACCAAGAAAATCACCAAGGCATCGGATAGGGGGATCTTGTCTATAACACTGAAAGTGCTCCAAGCAAAAGTACCGAAAACAACCATGAACATCAGGCCGACCAGAGCCGCCACAGGAATCATCCCGATATATGCGGAGCCGAAGAGGATGAAGAAGAGCAAGGATAATGCTGCGACAATCCCGGATAAACGGCCTCGTCCACCGGATTTGATATTGATGATACTTTGACCGATCATGGCGCAGCCGCCCATGCCGCCCATGAAGCCGTTGACAATATTTGCCGTTCCCTGGGCGATGCTTTCCTTATTGGCGTTGCCGTGGGTGTTGGTTAATTCATCAATAAGATTCAAGGTCATCAAGGATTCAATCAGGCCTATAGCTGCAATGATCGCCGCATAAGGAAGGATGAAATACAGGGTTTCCAGATTGAAAGGAATCGCCGGAACATGAAAGATCGGTAATCCTGCCTGAATGCCGGTTCCGCCTTTTGCTTTCACAAAGGAGAGTACCGTTTCGGTCTCGATTCCCGTGAAAATGACCAGTAAGGCGATGCTGACAATGGCGACAAGGGCGGCAGGCACCTTGGTTGTGAACTTCGGCAAGATATAGAGAATGGCCATAGTCAGGGCGACGAGGCCGAGCATGGTATAAAGGGGCATTCCCCGTATCCAGGCACCCTCCGCCTTGAACATGCCAAGCTGGGCAATAAAAATCACGATTGCCAGACCGTTGACAAAGCCCATCATAACCGGATGGGGGATTAAACGAACAAATTTACCAAAGCGGAGCACCCCGGCTAGGATTTGGATCAGGCCGACCAGCAGAAGTGTGGCGAGGAGGTATTGCAGGCCCGCTCCCTCACCGCCCATGTCCGTGCCTATTTTTATCAAGGATACCATGACGATGGCAGTGGCTCCCGTGGCACCGGATATCATGCCGGGTCGCCCCCCGAATATGGAGGTCACCAAGCCCATCATAAAGGCCCCGTACAATCCTACTATCGGAGGAATACCGGCGATAAAGGCAAAGGCGACCGCTTCTGGAACCAAGGCTATGGCGACGGTAAAGCCGGAGAGGATATCGTCTTTGATACTGCCTGTTTTATCTTCTATTAATTTAAATCTTTTCATATTTCTTTGTGTGTGATCTTACCATAT
>CBDTVG010000255.1:0-3885 GCA_965363745.1 uncultured Candidatus Electrothrix sp.
GCGATGGCCTGTTTTTTACGAACCAAAATGGATGTGCTGGTGCTCGGCGATTTTTTTATTGAACGATTGAGCTGAGACTGTGCTGAATATCTCCATAATCACCCCCTGCTTGAACGCCGCCGCCACTGTCGCCCATTGCCTTGATTCGATTTCCGAGCAAATCGCCCCGCCTGCGGAACATATTATCATCGACGGAGGCTCTGATGATGGAACCCTCGCTATACTCGATGCTAAACTTGATGCTGTGCTTGATAAAGAGCGAAAACGCATCCATCAAAGAACCTCAATAGTCTCTCAAGCGGACAAGGGTATCTACGAGGCTATGAATCAAGGAATCGCTCTCGCAAATGGGGATGTTGTCGGTATCCTTAATGCGGATGATTTTTATCCCTCAGATAAGGTGCTACATGACGTGCTGAACATATTTTGCGATCCTGATGTGGATGCCTGCTATGGTGATTTGCTCTATGTGAACGGGCAAAATACCGACAAAATTGTTCGCTACTGGCGATCCGGCAACTACAACCGGCAAAGATTCTACCAAGGCTGGATGCCACCGCACCCGACTTTTTTTGTCCGTCGTTCGATCTACGAAAAATACGGTAATTTTAATCAGGATTTAGGATCAGCGGCGGATTATGAAATTATGCTCCGGTTTCTGCTCAGGCATAAAATAAAGGCGGTCTATCTCCCCAAGGTATTGGTGAAGATGCGAACCGGAGGTATGAGCAACGCCTCACTTGCCAATCGGCTCAGAGCTAATCGGATGGATCGCAGGGCCTGGACGGTGAACGGATTGCGACCGTATCCCTGGACGCTTTTGGCGAAACCTCTTCGCAAGGTCGGGCAATGGTTCGCACGACCTTGACAGCCGGTACTGCGGTGACAATAGATTCAACATCAGATTCATACTCACTGACTCGCTTCCTATGTGCGGTTCTTCGGAGGGAAAAGGTGGAATGGCCGCCCAAAGAAGAGCCTGCATTGTACGAGGAGCTTCTTCAATGCGCAAAAGCTCAAGGCGTTGAACCTCTACTCTGCTTTTTCCTTAAACAGACGGTTGCCTGGGCATCATTTCCCGACCAATTTCAAAACAGCTTACAGCGGGGGTTGCGGCATCAGGCTGTTGCCGAGATGGTACGGACAGCGGATTTGCTTAACGTGTTGAATAAACTGCGACAGGCGGATATTCCTGTACTGCTCTTGAAAGGGGCCGCTCTCGCCTATACCCATTATCCCGACCCCTCCCTGCGACCTGCGGGCGACATAGATATTTTTTTTCATTATCGGGATATTGGCAGAATGCAGCGTTTTTTTTCCAATCTCGGTTATCAATGCCAAGGGCCGATCTACAAAAGTCACCAGTTCACCTGTTCAAGGGAAGCGGCGCATGGCATCCATGTCGTGTATGACCTCCATTGGCGGATCAGCAATCATACGCACTTCGCCCGGGTGCTGACTCATGAAGAGGCGGTGAAGCAATCGATGTCGATTCCGGCCTTGGCTGACGGAGAGGGCCTCGCTCTAGCTCCTCAACATGCCTTACTACTGGCCTGCCTGCATCGTGCTGGTAATCTGGAAAATCTGGGAAATAATCAGGACAGGTTGATTTGGCTGTACGATATCCATCTGCTGTTGTCCGGGATGTCAGAGGCGACAATGATGCGGTTCGCACACCGGGCAGTTACAAAAAATGTACAGCGAGTATGCTTAGAGGCTGTCTGCGAAACTCGGTACCGCTTCGCCACCAAGGTGCCGGAAGAAATTATCAGCATTCTTTCTTCGTCACCGGAAAAAGATTCACTTAAGCGGAAATTCAGAGCAAGTTTTTTCGGGCTCATTGTGGATGATCTATGCTGTCTTCCTGATACGAAAACTCAATTTGCTTTGATTCGAGAGCTGTTGTTTCCTCCGCCTGATGAGTTGTTGCGGAAATACGGTAAAGTAAATGCGCCGCAAGGCCGGGGGGAAATCCGGCTGCCGTTGCTGTACGGGTATTACCTTGCGGAGGGTTTGCTGAAAAGAATTATCCGCCCTTTCCTTTAATTTTGGAATAATTCCATATTCGCATAAGTTTATAGTGGGCAAGCTGTGCCGGACATTGTAAATATATCATTTATACATGTATTTCAAACCGCATCATTCATACGATGCCTAAAAACAGTGAAAGGAAAAAATTATGATTGAATTCATCCATTTTCTGGCTCCATTTCTGGCCCCGCTCCCAATGGGAGTATTGTGTATGCTGTTCGCTCTTTTTTGCGTGATCCTACGTTTACAAAAAACAGCGGTGTTGTCCCTTGTTGTCGGACTCGGCATTTTTATTTTTTTCGGATACGGACTGGTCACCCGCGAGCAACTCTATAAGCTGGAACGAAGTTACCAGCCCTTTGATGTAAACGCAATTGACCAACAAGAACAACAGAAAATAAAATTTGTGGTCGTCTTAGGGAGTTCTCAGGTCACAGACCCAAGTGTTCCGGAAACCGGCCAGCTCGACAGTGCGTCCTTGTATCGTTTGGTCGAGGGCATTCACATTCAGCGGTTGCTTCCTCAAGCCTGGTTGGTTTTCAGCGGCGGAACAAATCAGGACAGTCAGGCCAATGCCGCTGTGGTGGGCCGGGTCGCCAAGGCTATCGGAGTGGATGGCGGCAGGATGATCATTGAAGACAGTCCCGGTGATACCTTTGAGGAGGCAAAAACCCTCCAGCCTATGCTCAAAGAGCAACCTTTTGTACTGGTCACCTCAGCTGTGCACATGAAGCGGGCCATGAAGCTGTTCGAGGAATCCGGTATGCGACCGATAGCTGCTCCGACTGATTTTCTTCTCAAAGATAACAAGCTAATGACCTCTGATAAACTTGTACCCTCCTGTTCCAACATGATGCTTTCGCAACAGATCATCCATGAATGGTTGGGAAATGTATGGAGTCTGATTCGCAACATGGCGGGCATATAACAACAGATATCCCAAGGAGAAAATCATGACTGGCACTATTTTTTTCTGCCTGTTGGCCGTCCTGTCTCTGACTGCCATCAGCGGAATCGTCGCGCCGGATCAGAGCGGTGCAGTGCAACAGGATATCCCGCACCAGACAGCCATTTTTGCTGGTGGCTGTTTTTGGTGTATGGAACCGCCCTTTGAGCATAGTGCAGGAGTAATTGATGTCACGGCTGGATATACCGGCGGGCGCACCGTCAATCCGAGCTATGAACAGGTCACCTCGGGCGAAACCGGCCATTATGAGGCGGTGCAGGTCATCTATAATCCTGAACAGATCAGTTATCAGCAACTGCTTGATATTTTTTGGCGGCAGATTGATCCCACGGATGACGGAGGTCAATTCGCTGATCGGGGAACGCAATATTTCACAGCGATTTTTTATCAAAATACGGAGCAGCGACAACAGGCTGAATTGTCCAAAAAAGCACTGGCTGATTCGGGGAAATTCGCCAAGCCGATTATCACGGCTGTTCTTTCTGCGCAACCTTTTTACCGGGCGGAAGAATTTCATCAGGATTATTACAAAAAAAACACCGGGCATTACCAACGGTATAAGTTAGGTTCAGGTCGGGACGATTTTTTGAAAAAAAAATTGGAAAGGAAAAGGAGGAGGTGCAACGGCCCAATCTGATGCGATTGAAAAAGAAAACTACCAACGACCAGCTGAGCGCGAAATCAAGGAAAGACTCACTCCGCTTCAGTACAAGGTGACCCAGAGGGAGGACACTGAACCGGCCTTTAAAAATGAGTTTTGGGATAACAAAGAGGACGGGATTTATGTGGATGTTGTCAGCGGAGAACCGCTTTTTTCCTCCACGGATAAATTTGATGGTCAGGTAAAAAGTTTAGCCGTAAATTGAAGCAAATTTTCCAAAAGGCTG
>CBDTVG010000256.1:0-3874 GCA_965363745.1 uncultured Candidatus Electrothrix sp.
GCCAAAGCCAGCACCGTCGCCTCATCCACCTCGGCAACCGCCCGGAGGGAAGCCTGATCAACAAAACTAATATAATCAACCGCTGTTTCAAGAAAAGAATGGATAAACTCCAGCAGGGAAACGGTCAACCGCTCCGCGCTGTGCTCGCCCTCCGCAACCATTTTACGAGCCAAGGCCAGAGCACGGCAGAGACTGAGCGCAGACTCCCGTTGAGCTCCCCCAAGATAGGTGTTGCGAGAACTCATGGCCAATCCGTCCGCTTCCCGGATAATGGGATGCCCGACAATTTCAACCCCTAAGTTCAAATCCGCAGTCATCCTGCGGATCACGGCTAGCTGCTGAAAATCCTTTTTCCCGAACACAGCCAAATCAGGACGAACAATGTTGAAGAGTTTGCTGACCACAGTGGCGACTCCGGCGAAATGTCCGGGACGATCAGCACCGCAGAGTCCCTTGGTCAGGTCACCGCTGACCGTCACAGCCGTGCTGAATCCAAGCGGATACATGTCCTCCGCTTCCGGCGCAAAGATAACATCAACCCCGGCATCGGCGGCCAAATCCCTATCCCGCTCAAAATTCCTGGGATAGGCGGCCAGATCCTCCTGCGGGCCGAATTGGGTGGGATTGACAAAGAGGCTGACCGCAACCCGATCAGCAAGCTCCCCAGCCCGGCGCATAAGAGCCAAATGTCCTTCGTGAAAATATCCCATAGTGGGAACTAAGCCGACAATGCCGCCCGCCCCGCTCCACTTCTTCGACCATGCCGTCATCTCAACTGGTTTGCGAATAATCTGCACAGGCTTTGAATACGCTGAAGAATAATGAAGAAAAGGAAAAATTTATTTTAACAAACGATTCAGGCTGGTCCGCACCATATCCCGTGCTGGAGAATTCTGTCCAAAAGCTGAACCGTCGTCCTCAGACTTGCTCTCGGTCAAACTCATGTACCGCTGATAGGTTTGCACTGCTTTATCATTATTACCCTGAGACTCGTACACTCTGCCTAAACAATTCAACGCCATAGCTTCAAATCCGGGCGTGTTTTTCAGGATCTCATAAACAGATACAGCCTTATCCCACTGGTTGTCCTGCTCGTAAAGACTGCCGAGATTCGCCAGCACCAGAGGCTTGAGCAAATCTTTTTCGTCCAGCTCACCGTTCAGGGACTCCAGTTGCTTAACAGCGGATTTTGTCTCACCGGCAGCCTGATCAATATGGGTCAGCTTAATTTGACTCCAGATCCCCGACGGAGTGGAATCGTAATCATCTGCCACTTTTTGCAAAGCGGCTGTTTGCTGATCGCCCTCAAGCAACGAAGCCGCATCGTAGGCTTCCGTAGCTTTGCTTATTTTGTAGTTACGGTATGAACCATACAGAGCAACCACCGTAACAACAACAGCGATAATGCCGATCACCGTCCATATCTTGCGCTGATTTTTCTGAAGGAATTCAATCAGTTTTGGCGGCAGATCCAACTGATCCAGCACGCCGTTATACTCGACAGGCGCATCATCTCTCATATCCTTCAGGTCAAAGGTGCTTTGTTGTTTTGACATGGAGTTCTCTCGGTTTTATGTTTGTTTTTTCAAATGCGGCTTTTACGTCGCTGTATTACACATATTGCAAAACCGATAATTATAGCGTGAATCTAAAAAAGTGCATCAATCTTTTCTTTTTTTCGAGCCCAGTATGCTTTTCAACGGGAGCGGATCACCCACCCTCTTTGGAAAGAAAGATTGACTTTTTTGCGATATACCGTAAGATTTCGGCGCAGATGAACAGTGGATTATCATTTTGCGCAAAATATCAGTTCGACTTTTTGGAAGAATACAATTTAAATCTGATAAGAAATTATGAAAAAAGGATATTTCGGTCAATGGGGCGGGGCATTTATCCCGGAAGTTCTGCATCAGACCTTTGCAGATCTGAATAAAGCCTATACAGCGGCGCGGGCCGATGCCGCTTTCTGGCAGGAGTATATTGATTTGATGGCGAACTATTCCTGCCGCCCTACCCCGCTGACCTTTGCGGAAAATTTATCCAACCATTTGGGCGGAGCGAAAATCTACATCAAACGGGAAGACCTGAACCATACTGGTGCGCATAAGGCCAACAATGTCATGGGCCAAGGTCTGCTGGTCAGGCGGATGGGCAAACAACGGGTTATCGCTGAGACCGGTGCAGGCCAGCACGGGGTGGCCACGGCCACTATGGCGGCTCGGTTTGGTTTTGACTGCACCGTGTATATGGGCGAAGAAGATGTGGCTCGTCAACGACCCAATGTCTTTTGGATGGAAAAGCTGGGTGCCACAGTGGTGTCGGTGAAAGACGGCTCAAGGACACTCAAGGATGCCATCAACGAGGCCTTCCGGGACTGGGTGACTAATATGGACACCACCCATTACGTGTTGGGCACGGCCTGCGGACCTCACCCCTTTCCAGAAATGGTGTCTTGGTTCCAGTCCATTATCGGAATTGAGGCGGAGAAGCAGATCTGGGAACAACACGGCTCGCTGCCGAATCGGGTCTATGCCTGTGTGGGTGGTGGTTCCAACGCTATGGGTATCTTTCAGGGTTTTCTTGACCATGACGAAGTGGAGCTTATTGGCGTGGAAGCGGGCGGCAAGGGTATTGAGACGGAAGAACACGCCTCCAGGATGGTGGGAGACAGAGCCTTTGCCGGGGTCGCTCAGGGGTACAAGACCATGTTTTTGCAAGATACGGACGGTCAGATGCTGGACACCCACTCCATCGCCGCCGGGCTGGATTATGTGGGCGTGTCTCCTATTCTGGCCGATCTGGGTGAAAAAGGCAGGGTACGCTTTGAGGCTGCGACCGATAAGGAGGTACTGGAGGCTCTGACTTTGACCATGCGGAAAGAAGGTATTATTCCGGCCTTGGAATCATCCCATGCCTTTGTTCAGGCGATCAAGGAAGCACCCACCATGTCCCGTGATCAGGCGATAATCATCAATATGTCTGGTCGAGGCGACAAGGATATATTCACCATTGCTCATGCCTTTAATGACCCTTCTTGGAAGGAGTTTATTATCAGTCGGGCTGAGGAATATAAGGCGCAATAACAGGAAAGCCAATGAACAAACCAATCGTCGTTTGCGGCATAGATACCGGTGTGGGCAAATCCATTGCCACCGGCCTGCTGGCCCGCCACCTCATTGATCAGGGCAAGGTCGTCATCACCCAAAAATTGGTACAGACCGGTTGCCCTGAACGCCCGGAAGACATCCTTCTGCATCGCAAACTCATGGGTGCGGACTGGCACGCTCTGGACGAACAAAAGCTGACCTGTCCTTATTGCTTCCCCCTGCCCGCCTCCCCTCATCTTGCCGCAGAACAGAGCGGCACGAAAATTGATCCGGCAAAGCTGGACAGTGCGACGGATATCTTAGTGGGCCAGGTGGATCAGCTTATTATTGAAGGGGCTGGCGGCTTGTTAGTTCCTTTGACCAGAACGCTTTTGCTGCTGGATTACCTAAACAGCCGCTCTTACCCCGTGATTTTGGTCACCACGCCCCGGCTCGGTTCTATCAATCATACTCTGCTCTGCCTTGAAGCCCTTAAGCAACGGAATATGAAATTGCTGGGTTTGGTGTACAATTTGTACGGAACCGGATATAGACCTGAAATTGTTACAGACTCGTTAGGGATATTCCAGCGGTCACTCCGCCGATATGGTTTTCCGAAAAAGGTTGTGTTGTTGCCGGATATCAGAGAAACCCGCTCTATTAATTGGGATGTCCTGTTGACGTGAGCGTCTGTAAAGTTCTCGGTAGAAGAGATCGTGAATCAGTTACCCCAACATTCAGCATCCCCCCTACCCATTTCCAGAATATAATTTTTCGTACCTCCTGCC
>CBDTVG010000257.1:0-3870 GCA_965363745.1 uncultured Candidatus Electrothrix sp.
TGTATATAATATCAAGAGTATAATTACATTTCTAATGTGACAAAGTAGAATTAGTAACTAAGCGCTTAACGCTATTGGAGGCAACGTGAAAAAAATAATCTTTGCTCTAAGTATTACGACATTATCTCTATCAAATTTAACTGCAATAGCATCTGATGGCAATTTGAAGTTATTCCCCCCTTAAGTCAGGGGTTTGGGACAACAAAGTTATTCCAGTATGTTGGGAAAACCCATCGAAGGAGAATAAAACTCAGAGGGTATGGGTAAAAAGCGCAGTTGCAAAAACATGGGAAAAAAATTCTGCACTAACTTTTTCTGGCTGGAATAAATGTAGCAATGCAAGCAAGGGCATAAGAATATTGATTGATGATGACGGGCCTCACACAAAAGGACTGGGGAAGCACCTAAACGGGGTACAAAACGGAATGGTCTTAAACTTCCAGTTCAATGAATGGTCTCCTACCTGCCGGAGTAAAAGAGAATATTGTATTAGGGTTATTGCAGTACATGAATTTGGGCACGCCCTTAGTTTTGCTCATGAGCAGAACCGAAAAGATACGCCAGATAATTGGTGCAAAGAAGAGATACAAGGGACAGACGGAGATATGTATATTACTCCCTGGGATCTCAAATCCGTAATGAATTACTGCAACCCAAAATGGTCTGGTGATGGAAAACTCAGTGCGCATGATCTTGATGGATTGCACTACGTTTATGGCCCTAATAAAGGAGGTATAGTGAAGGATAAGGTTGATAAAGTGGGGGATATTGGCCGAAGTGGATGGAAGGGGATTCCATCGGGAATTGTAGCGGCTGTCAGCCATCCCAATGGAAAAGCCTACTTTTTTAAAGGCGATAAATATTATCGCTTTGACTGCAAAAGAGACGAAGTTGATAAAGTAGGAACCACTGGTAGTAGCGGTTGGAAAGGTATACCAAATCAAATTAGCGCAGCCGTAAACCATCCCAATGGAAAAGCCTACTTCTTTAAAGGCAATAAATATTATCGCTTTGACTTTAAAAGCGACAAAGTTGATAAAGTGGGAACCATTGGCAGTAGCGGTTGGAAAGGTATACCAAATCAAGTTACCGCAGCTGTGAGCCATCCCAATGGAAAAGCCTACTTCTTTAAAGGCAATAAATATTATCGCTTTGACTTTAAAAAAGACAAAGTTGATAAAGTGGGCGATACCGGTAGCAGTGGATGGAACGGTATTCCAACGGGAGTTAATTCAGCTGTAAATCATCCGAATAGCAGGGCATATTTTTTTAAGGAAAACAAATATTATCGGTTTGTTTTTTAGTTTTTTTCTCAATTGAAGCAAGAGATACCTATCACAAGCATTCAGCCGATGCGCCAAAGATGCGTGCGGTTGATGCTTGCCGTTAGGTTTCAAAAAATGCAAACACTGTGCGAGTACAAAGAATGTATGTAAAATGATTAATATCCTAACCTCTTATAAATCGTGCAAAGCACGGCTACAACGCCCATCTGTCCTCCTTCCTTCAGCATTTTCTATGACACAAAAGACCAACCCACTTCGGAGTGACTTCACAGCAACTGATAAATAAGCGGCAAGGTAACAAAAGACAGTAAAATGCCATACGCCGTCAAAGCAGAACTCAGCCGGTATCTTCAAGGTTAATATACTATATAAATAGTAACTTAAGTTATGATATGTGATTTGGACATCATCTATGCGGATCAACAGCTGGCTATAGTCAACAAGCCCGGCGGTCTGCTCGCCGTGCCTGGACGCGGCCCGGAAAAACAAGATTGTGTGGTCAATCTCTTCAAAAAAAAATTTCCTAGTTCCATTGCCCAACCCGCTGTGCATCGTCTGGACATGGCGACCTCCGGCCTGATGGTGCTGGCTTTCACTGCGGAGGCACACCGGGATCTCAGCCGTCAATTCGCTGAACGTCAGGTGGAGAAGCAATACATCGCCCTACTGGATGGCTTGGTGAAAAAGGAGGAGGGTGAAATTATCCTCCGCTTCAGGTTAGATCAGGACAATCGTCCCTGCCAAATTTATGATCCGATTCAGGGAAAAATCGGTATCACCCGGTGGCGCAGGCTGGAGATCCAAAGCGGCAAATTTCATCCTCAAACCCGGATAGAGTTCACCCCGCTTACCGGCAGAACCCATCAGTTGCGTCTCCATGCCGCCCATGAACTGGGCCTCGGCTGTCCTATTGTCGGCGACAGCCTCTATGGAACCGGAAAGATGGGAGATCCTATGTTGTTGCATGCGGCCCGGATTTCTTTTGTTCACCCAATCAGAAATGAACGGATGGAATTAAGCAGTGCTGTTCCTTTTTAGTCACTTCACATGATCAGGGAACTCTTTTATGTTGTTCCGCAGTGGTTTATTTTATCGATGTTGCCTGAGTCTGCGCCTTTTCGTTTAGATAACCACCAAGGTAATCCCTGGATTTCTTTGGTTCAAATTACTATGCTGGCGAAGAAAGGGGAAACGGCGTACCAGATTGCGTCCAGGCCCTGTTCCGGTGCTGAAATCCTCGCCGGTGACCACATCGTTGATCTTGCCTTTATATTTCAGGTACTGCAATTTCGCCCGAATTTCCTCCCGAATTACACCGCCTCGACCGGTTGAGCCGTAGCCGTGGATCAGGGTCAACACCCGGCAACCCTCCTGATTCGTTTGTTCGAGTTCCTGTGCAAGCCGGGTCAATGCCTGAGCAACAGTGGGCATCCCTTTTTTCAGACTCACAACCCTGTGTCGAATTTTTTTTCGGGCCTGCGAAAATTTCAATTCAGCACCGCAGAACGGGCAGCGAGTGCCGCCTAAGTCCGTCTCGTTTCCACAAATTTCGCAGATAATCTCCATCCCCTTAACGCCTGCGCACTTCGATCATCTCCGGCATCTGCCGCAAATGGGTTTGCAGGATGCGCAAGTGCTCTAAATCTTCAATTTCAAGCACCACGTTGAATTCGGCGATATTTTCTGCTGTTGTTTTTGAATTGAACTCAACAATGTTGGCATCGTCACTGGAGATAAGCGAACTGATCTCAGTCAACAAATTCTTTCTGTCTTCGGCCCGCAGAAATAATGCGGTTCGGTGCCCTCCTTGAGTAGCGCCGGACCAATTGACCTCAATCCAGCGAACAGGATCTGTGGCCAGCAGATTTCGGCATTGCGCTTTATGGACAGAGACCCCCCGCCCTGTAGTGATAAAACCGATAATTTCATCACCCGGCACGGGTTTGCAGCATTGACTGATCTTGACCAGCATGTCATCCACCCCGTCAATCTCAACAGCGCTTCTGCCGGTCGGGAGAGGCTTGCTTTGTTCACTGGCGACTGTTCGTTCCAGCAGTTCCTCCTGCTGCCGCTGTTCATCTTCCCGCTGGATTTCATCCGGCAGCAAAGCCCGTTCCAAATGCTGCACCGTAATTGCGCCGGAACCGACCTTGGCCAGCATATCATCCAAAGAATTACAGCGCAATTTTTTCAGCAGCAGACGGAGATGTCCGCTCTTGATCAGCTTTTTCAGACTGGTATCAAGTAACTTTAGTTCACGTTCACAGATTTCACGCCCTAATTTCAGGGTCTTCTCTTTTTCCTCACGCCGCAACCACTGCCTGATTTTTGCCCTAGCCCGACTTGTCTTGACTAGCTGGAGCCAGGCTTGTTTTGGATGCTGACTTCTTGATGTAATTATTTCAACAATATCACCATTCTGTAACTCGTATTTGAGTTGCACAAGACGACCGTTGACCCTAGCCCCCGTACACTTGTCTCCCACCCCCGTATGGATGGCATAGGCGAAATCAATGGGTGACGATCCGCGAGGCATTTCCCGCACCTCGCCGGTTGGGGTAAGGGCATAGATATCCGGGTCAAA
>CBDTVG010000258.1:0-3867 GCA_965363745.1 uncultured Candidatus Electrothrix sp.
GATATCATCAAGCTGGCTATGCTCAAGGTACACGGGGAATTGATTGCGCAACCGACTCAGGCGAAGTTGCTTTTGCAAATTCATGATGAGCTGGTGCTGGAAGTGCCAGAGGATGAGCTGGAATCGGTCGGAGCCATGGTCTGCTGGGCTATGGAGTCGGTTATGGAACTGGATGTGCCGCTGAAGGTGAATGTGGAGGTTGGGCGGAATTTGGATAAAGGGGAGTGAGGTTCACAGTGCGGCTTTATAGGCCGCAGAGCAGGAACGGGGGGCAGCCTTTTGGCTCCTCCCTCATGGCGAACACATTACTTTTATTGCATTTAATATCATATATATTAATCGGTCTTTTTTTTCGCAGGTAAAAAAATAAACAGAGGCTCATATGATATTATTTTTTAACTTACGGCATATTTAGAAAGTCATGCGTTTGCCGTGCGTTTTTTCGCGGGCTATATTTTTTTGATGAATGATTCCATTCCTTACCGCAGTTAACCTGCATGGGGCAATTGGCAATTGTGCGTCTATTGTTGTTTTCAAATAAAGAGGTAACGCTATGACCGATTATACGTTTCGAAAAGAAATATTTGACATAGATCCAAAGCTTTATAACGAACAATGGATGCATAGAGAAATGCTTTTTGATCATGTTCGTTGTCAAGCCTTCAAAGATGCAATTTTTGCTGCTGTTTCTCCTGGAGACATAGTGCTTGATGTGGGTGCTGGCTCCGCCATTCTCAGCATGTTTGCGGTCCAGGCCGGTGCAGCAAAGGTTTATGCTGTAGAGCGAACTGTTACAGCTCGATTGGCCGAACAGCTTATCGAGCAAAATGGATTTCAGGATCGAATTATTGTTATTCAGGATGATATTGATAATGTTGAATTATCCGAAAAAGTCGATGTTTTACTGATGGAATGGATGGGGGGCTTTGCAGTGGATGAAAATCTGTTGCCTCCACTGGTAAGAGCTAGGGATAAATGGCTAAAACCTGATGGTATCATGATCCCGGAAAAGGTTACATCATTCTTAGCTCCTGTTTACGATCAGAAATTAGAAGAACGACTCCTTTTTTGGCAGAGCAGGCCATATCATATAGATTTGGGATTGATAGGAGGACATCTGGTCAACGAGGTGCATAATGCGCGCAATGACATTGGTACGGGTGATCTGCTTGCTAAACCATTATCAATGTGGACGGTTGATGCATGTACATTGCCACTTGCCCTGGCAGAGACTTCATTTGAAGTACAGCACTCATTCAAAATCAGTAAGCCCGGCCGGCTTACTGCTCTGGCAGCCTGGTTTGAAGCGGATATGGGCAATGGTATCAAGCTCGGTAATTCGCCAGAAGCTCCGAATACACACTGGGGGCGTACTATTTTACCTGTTGATAAGTTTTGCGATCTTGATATCGGCGATATGGTCGACACCGGATTTGCCTGCATACCTGTAGGACATAATATGTGTGATAACAAATGGTGGATTAAGGTGGGTGAGGCAGAACGACAGTGTTATCAGGGACGGCAGGGATGTACGGCTTCACCTGGGTTTCACTGAAACCTACACTCTTTTTAGCCTTTCCGGGGACAACGGTACTGGGCTCTTACTATTTCAGAATACTCAAAAAGCACAATATGTAGTATAGTTTTGGACTAACTAGCAACAATATGATGTACGTTCGAATGCTGTGAGCCCAGCACCTTAAACTATGATCGGAGTGGTTCAAGCCCGCTACCGCCTCATTCCTATGGCCCAGGAACACCGAAAACCTATTTTTAACCTGACATCAACGGATGGTGCTATCGGCAGCCATACCAATGCGGTGCAGTCTGCAAAAACGGATTTCAAAGAATTGGCCGGGAAGATAGGCATGACCCTGTGAGCATACCGGCGGAATCTTGACAAGGGATAAAGATATATGTAATATGCCGCTTTGCTGTGATGAAGTGCGGAACACCCACTTTAATTACGACAAATTTGTTACTTTCACAGGTTTTCTGTCCGACTCCGGCCTCTATCTTGCAAGAACAAGAGTAAACAAGAGAGAGGTAAAATAATGAGTTTACGTGACGCTATCCATATTTTGATACAAAGTCCGATTTATTTTCGCTTAACACTTCCCCAGCGGCTCGAATTGGTCAAAGAATACTGTGAGGCCATGAACAGGCTCTGTATTTCTCTTCGTAACTGAGTGCCGTATGTCTTGAACACCGACCAGGCGACATCCTAATTGTTTCTTTTACCTGACACATATATTCACGGAGATTTATAATGAACGGCGCGGAACTCATGGTCAAGTGCCTTGAGAATGAAGGTGTTGAATATATATTTGGTATCCCAGGCGAAGAAAATCTCGCTTTTTTGGAAGCATTGCGAAATTCTTCCATTAAATTAATCCTGACAAGACATGAGCAGGCTGCTGGCTTCATGGCCGCGACCTATGGTCGCCTGACCGGAAAACCCGGTGTCTGTCTTGCCACTCTTGGGCCGGGTGCGACAAATTTTGTCACCAGCGTTGCCTACGCATTCCTCGGTGGCATGCCCTGCATGTTCATTACCGGCCAAAAACCGATCAAAACCTCAAAGCAGGGTCGGTTTCAAATTATTAATGTTGTCTCCATGATGGATCCCATCACCAAGATGACACGACAGATTGTCAGTGCGGATTCCATTGCCACTCTGATTCGGGAATCATTTCGGGTGGCTGTCCAGGAAAAATCTGGCCCTGTTCATCTTGAGTTGCCTGAAGATATTGCCGACGAACATACCTCCGCTCGTCCCTTCCCGGTTACTTCCATCCGTCGCGTTCTCGCTTCTGATGAAGCTCTGGGCGAGATAGCGGAAATTATTCGGCAGGCGAAAAATCCGCTTCTGCTGATAGCCGCCGCCAGCAATCGTCATCAAGCCAGCTCCGCTCTTGAACATTTTATCGAACGTACCGGGATTTATTTTTTTTCCACCCAGATGGGTAAAGGAACCGTTGATGAATTTCATCCCCGTTGTCTCGGCACGGCGGCTCTTTCTGACCATGATTACCTACACTGCGCCATTGGCAAAGCGGATGTTATTATTAATGTGGGACATGATGTTGTAGAAAAGCCTCCTTTTTTCATGAAACGGGAAGGGGTCACGGTTATTCATGTCAATTATTTCAATGCGGTTTTTGACGAGGTGTATTTTCCACAGCATGAAATCATCGGCGATATTGCGGATTCCATGGAGCGACTTTCATCGCTTATCCAGCCGGATTCGCTTGCCGGAGACGGTTATTTTGACCTTTTGCAGGAGGAGGTTGAGAAGAATGTGTACAAGCGGACCCTGCCCGCATCTTTTCCCTATACTCCGCAGCAGTTAACCAGAGTTATCCGAGAATTGATGGATAATGATTCAATCCTCTCCCTGGACAACGGGATGTACAAGATATGGTTCGCCCGTAATTATCGCTCCACGGATTCTTGCTCTGTTCTTCTCGATAATGCCTTGGCATCTATGGGAGCTGGCCTGCCGGTTGCCATTGCTGCAAAGATGCTTTATCCTAAAAAAAAGGTTGTCGCAATCTGCGGAGACGGTGGCTTCATGATGAATTCCCAGGAGATGGAAACCGCTATTCGCCTTAAGCTGGATCTGACTATTTTGCTGCTCCGTGACAACGGCTTTGGGATGATCAAGTGGAAACAGGCGGGAATGGGCTTTCCTGATTTTGGTTTAAACTTCGGTAATCCTGACTTTGTCAAATATGCTGAAAGTTATGGTGCGCATGGTTATAGAGGGGTTGAGCCTGGACAGCTTTCTGAAACTTTGGAACATTGCTTGAATACTCCTGGCGTGCATCTGATAGAATTGCCCATTGATTATGCTGAGAATGAATC
>CBDTVG010000259.1:0-3845 GCA_965363745.1 uncultured Candidatus Electrothrix sp.
CAGAACCTTGTGCCGCTGGTTTATACCGACGACAGCGGTGCAGCCACGGAGCAATATCCCTTTAATCCCAACGGATCACCGGATGGCTTTGCCGGGTTGTGTTCGCCTGATGGTCGCCATCTGGCCATGATGCCCCACCCGGAACGGGCCTTTTTGCCTTGGCAATGCCATTGGTTGCCGCAGGAGATGCGGGGGCTGGAGGTTTCGCCTTGGTTGAAGATGTTCCGCAATGCGTATGCGTGGTGCAATACCCATAAATAAACAGGAGAAAACCATGCCCTTTCAGCTACAAATCAATCATATCGGCTATCAGGACGAACAGCCGCAATTCTTCGTTGTACGCGGTAGCGATCTAAAAAAATTTGGGCCAGTGACGCTGACCGGGCCGGATCTGCGCTGGTATCTCATCAAATCACACTAATAAGGGAGAAATTTATGGGCCCAGTTACTTCAGCAATTGTCAACGGTATTATGTGCGGTGCGGCTGGCGGTATCAGTACCGTAGCAACAACAGAGCTGGTTGCTGCCTACAGAAAACTCAGGGGGCTTCTGCAAAAGAAATTCGGCGAAGACTGTATGCTGCTTCGGTCCATCGGCAACTTGGAGCAGCTGCCCGATTCAAAGAGTAAACAAGAGAGTCTTGCCGAGGACATCGGTCTCTGCGGTGCAGAGAAGGATCAGGAAATTCAAGATATTGCTGGCCAGTTACTGAAGTTGATCAAAAAAGTTCAGCATGAGGCTATGTACAAAGCCAGCTTGAAAGGATCTGGAGCGATTGCGCAAGGCAAAGGTGCGGTTGCTGCCGGTGCGGGTGGAATTGCGGTTGGCGGGAATAGCAAAGATGCCTAAAAGCCCGGAAGAACAGCTTGAGGAGCTGAAGGGACTTTATGAACAAGGAATACTCTCCCCGGAAGCATATCAATCAGCTCTTCAAGGATTTGAGTATCAAGC
Source organism: uncultured Candidatus Electrothrix sp. (assembly GCA_965363745.1). Taxonomy (GTDB): domain Bacteria; phylum Desulfobacterota; class Desulfobulbia; order Desulfobulbales; family Desulfobulbaceae; genus Electrothrix. Next base: position 952 of record CBDTVG010000259.1, read on the forward strand.
CAACAAGGTGGAGAACGGAGGTTCCGGTGCGGTGGCCCAAGGTGGCAGTGTGGCAGCCGGAGAGAAAGGCGTTGCTGTAGGTGGCTCAATTAGTCCAAAGGCCGAACAGAATATCATCAATGGCAATAATAATCTGGTTGCCAATTTTATCAATCTACATTGGCCTAATGAAGGTCAGGGGAATGCGCAGGAAAAGAAGAATCTTCGCAGGCAATTGGCATCGTATTTGAGATGGATGCTTGCTGAACACGGTACCATCGAACTGCGGGGGATTAAACGTGACGGCAAGCAGGTGGTGAGTCTGCATCTGGAGACGGTATATGTGCCGCTTGCGGCTGTGTATGGCACCAATCAGCATAGTGCCTTTGAGCTTGATCGTATTCTCCAGCAGGGGCAGCATTTGGTGATAACCGGCGGGCCAGGATGTGGCAAGACCACAGTGTTGCAGCATATCGCCTATACTCTGTGCCGAGCTCTTGTTGATGAGCAGCCGAATCTTGCTGAAAAAAAACTTGGCCTCAACTTGCCTCAATCTGTTCGTGAAGAGCTGGGAAAAAATTATGAAAAAGAGAGGACGGCCAGCTTGCCTCTTCCCATATACGTCCCGCTCAGTTTGTACAACCGCTATTACAAGAAATTGCCGACAGATGCTAAAGCTGAGGAAAAAACTTTGGCGGCTTTTATTAGCCGCTACCTAATTGAGCGGCAGGCTTCCTTTGATTTACCGGAAACGTTTTTTCAATCCCTATTGCGATATGATCATGCGGTCATTCTTCTACTTGACGGTTTGGATGAGGTGCCCGGAGAAAAGGAAAGAATTCGGGTGCGGGCGGCGATTGAGGATCTGGTAAAGGCGAGGAATAATATTTGGGTAATGGTGACCTGTCGTTCCGCCGCCTATAAGGGCCGCAGTGCTATTGGCAGGGGGTTTTCGCAGATACAGGTTCTGCCGCTGGCCCAGTCACACTTGGATGATATGGTGCGCCACGGCTATGCCGCAATTCATGCCGATAACCCCAAGAAAGCTGAGAATGATGCAAAAGATTTACTTCAATCCATAAAAAATCTTGAAGAGCAACGGCGGCAGCGGTCAGGTGATGCTTTCGAATCCTTGGTCAACAGTCCGCTTATGGTGCGGCTCCTGTTGGTCGTGCATTACAGTGAACGCCGTCTGCCTGAACAACGGGCCGAGCTGTACGAGGTGGCTGTTATGAATATGCTCTATCCTGATTATGGGATGGATAATCAGGTTCTTGAACATATTGGCGGACTTGTCGGCGGCAGTGAAAAGAAACATCGTGACCTCGCCCAATATATTGCCTTTCGTATGCATGGCAAAGGAGAGGAACAAGGAAGAGAAATTTCTGAAGAAGGATTGCGTAAACTTCTCAGAAGTAATCCAAACTACGCTGAATTATGCGAAGATTTTATCCATTTGACCCGGTTGCGCGGCACATTGATGGAAGAACGCTTCGGTATGTATCGTTTTATTCATCTTGCCTTCCAAGAATTCCTTGTTGCTCGTTATCTGGCCGAGGTTTTTCGGACAGAAGAAAAAATTATTGATTTTTTTCAAGCGAACAGGATTATAGAGAGTTGGTGGCGAGAAGTCGTTCTTTTGACCGTCGGTTATCTTAGTATCAACTCGTCAGTGACAGCGAATAATTTCATTCGTCAGCTTGCAGGTCTTGAACATAATGATTGGGTAACGAAAGAAAGGTTATTGCCGGAGATTCAGGTCGCATCTGCTGGCCTTGCTTGGTCGGCTGTTTTCGAGTGGCCAGAAGCTCCGGCAAGTCTAAAAAAAGATGTCCCTAAACGTTTTTTAGAAATTTTCAATGATGATAATCTCTTTTCAACTTCGAAAAAACGAGTAGAAGCAGGTAATCTTCTTGGTAAACTTGGAGACCCTCGTTTTCACCCGGACCGCTGGTGCTTGCCAGTCGATGAGCTACTTGGTTTTGTTGAGATACCGGCAGGAGAATTTTTGATGGGTGATGATGAAGATAAAGATGCAACTCCTTGCCATACTGTCCAGATTGAACGCTATTTTATAAGCTGCTACATGGTTACCGTGGCTCAGTTTCGGGCCTTTGTCAACGATAGCGGTTATCAGCCGTCGAATACTGACTGTCTTGCTGGTATTGCAAACCATCCGGTTAAAAGAGTTGACTGGTACGATGCCATAGCTTATTGCAAATGGTTAAATGATATTTTCTGTAATTGGCCAAAATTACATAATAGTTTAAGAATGTTGTTTGATGATGAAGGATTTCGAGTTTGCTTACCCTCGGAGGCTGAATGGGAGAAGGGTGCCAGAGGATGGGATGGACGCCGCTATCCTTGGGGTAATGATCAACCAAGCTTGGATTCGGCAAACTGGAATCAGGCTGGAATTAAAGGAACTTCCCCCGTAGGTTGTTTTTTATCTGGAACAGGCCCTTATGGCCTTATTGACTCTTCCGGTAATCTTTGGGAATGGACCCGTAGCCTCTGGGGAAGTAATCTTTTCGAGCCCGAATTTAAATATCCCTATGATTTATCTGATACCCAGCGAGAGAATGAGAATGCCGCAAGTGATGTCAGACGTATTGTTCGAGGGGGACATTATTCTAGTAATGCTAATGAACTTAGTTGTGCTTTCCGCAGTTGGGACATCCCTGATAGCTGGACTTGGCACAGGGGGTTTCGTATAGCCTTTGCCTCCGTCTCCCCCTCTGGTCTCCAAACTGCTCACCGCCCTCTTAACCAAGCTGGAGTAGCTGTTCGGGGATAGCGGCACATGAAACAGCAGGAAAATTTTTACTGAAGATTCGCCGTGCGGAATACTATTCAGTGGCCAGATTGTAGTTGAACTCAAAAAAACAATAAAAAAAGGCCGCAGCAAAAGCCAC
>CBDTVG010000260.1:0-3822 GCA_965363745.1 uncultured Candidatus Electrothrix sp.
CGTCTATTTATCGGCTTCTGACGGTTGATAAATTGTACATTTATTTTTTCCAGAAGCCTTGCTCTTGTACAAGGCCTTATCCGCCATTTTCATAATTTCTGTCAGATCCTGACCGTGTTCTGGAAAGCAAGCTATTCCACAACTCACAGTTATACTGACAAAATGTCCTTCGTAGTCCAAGGGCGCTTCGGCTATCTTAATGCGCATCTTTTCCGCAGTTGCCAACGCCTCCTGACAGTCGGTATCAGGGAGAAACGCTACAAATTCATCGCCTCCAAATCTGGCCAGCATATCTTCTTCACGTAATTCAGCCCGCATGGTATCAGATATTGAGACAATCAGCATGGTGCCCGCATAATGTCCATGTATATCGTTGACCGCCTTGAGGCTGTCCGCATCAATCATTAAAACGGAAAATTTTCCAGTCTTGGCAAGGATACGTTCGTATTCCCGCTGCATGAAAATTAATAGCATTTTCATGTTCCACAGCCCGGTTAGCTGGTCTGTCCGTGATAATTGTCGAATTTTATCCTTGGTTCTGTCGGTTTCCTGAGAGATCAGAGAGACAAAATAAGCAAGCAGCCAAAGGAGAAAAAGCTGGATAACAGGCCCTGACAGGTGCTCGGCCTGGAAAAAGGCCGGTGAGTCGATAAAAAAGTTGGTTTCCGCAATAGCCAGCAAACAATAGCAGACCGTGATAAGTGCGGTCGCCATTATAGTTGACAGCATGCCCAAGGTTGTACCGGAAAGCATTATAACAATAAAATAGAGCGGCAGTAGAGGACTTGATAGTGAACCGGTTTCCCAGACCACGGCGGTGATAAAAAATGTCATGACCCACATGTTCAGGGCGAGTTTCCAGCGTTTTCCATCGTGACCGCGCCAAATATAGTGCACGACACAGATAAAGAAAGTGAACGCTGTCATCGTTGATATCAGAACCATCGGTTCTGGCACGGTCACTCCGGGCAAATTGATACAGAGAGTAACTAAGGCCAGCAACAACCATTCCAGCCCAGCAACTGTTCTGCGGTAGCCAATCAATTCCTCTTTATCAATTTCCTTATGTTCGTCTATGGGGATCTGACCAACCCTCTGTCCGTTCAGTAGAGAGTAGATGGGAGAACTTTTTTCATAAGATGCCAGGTTATTCGCAACGGTCGATTTCGTAAAAAAATATCCTTTTCTTGGCGATACGGGTTGATCCTTTTTCGGGGATGTAACTCTGGTCATACTCTACCTGTCCTGTCTGTATGCACTTTGGCCTAGGCGACAGTCTTCTGGTGACTGGAAGCAACTATAAAAATTCTCTAAAGAATGTGGAATAATTATAAACTAAAATATCATGTCCCGTCTGTAAAAACAAGCCTGAATCAAAAAACGCCATTCCAGTCTTGGACGGTGTCAGGCTGTTTTCGAACGAATTTTCACACCGACTTCCCGTAAAAAAATAAAGCTTTTCTCCTGTCCAATGTTGACAGATTATATATTTATATATCCCTGAAGCATACCTGATTTCAGGAAAAAAAACCGTGTAAAAAATATTGACAGTGAGGAAAGTTTGGTGTACCTAACATCGAAAAATACTATGAAAAGAAAACGTAATATATTTTCCTGCTGTTTCCGTGGTGTGCGGAAAAAATGCGGGATGCCGTTTCCTACCGAGGAGCGGCCTTTGTCCGAGTGTTGTGGTTGCGGCAGGGTCAGGGTTTGCCGGGTCAGCGGTGATCGGGCGATTTGTGGTAGAATGGCCAATATGGGGGTTCTTCCCGGCGTGGTGATAGAGCTGATTTGTCCTGTCCGTGGACGCAGACAGTCCCGGCAATGCATGGTCAAGGTGAATGGCGGAACCTTGAGCTTGGATGGGCTGACCGCCCAAAATATTCTGGTGCAACCGGTCTGATCTTTTTTTGGCTTCAATTTTAGTTTTGCCTAAATAAGTTGTTTGCGGAGAAGTAAATATGCAGAACCTGATAGTGCTTTGTGTTGTCCTTGCGGCCTGCTGCTATGTGGGCAGAAAATTGTTCAGCTCGTTTTGTTCTGGAAAATCCTCTCAGGGCTGTTCCGGTTGCGGCGGAGGCTGTTCAATAGCCTGCGACAAAGCCGAGGAGGAGGGGCGATGAATCTACGCAGGATGCGAACCGGTCAGGCTGGTATTATTTCATCCGTCAAGATCGGCGGCAGCCTCGGCCTAAGAATCAGGGAGATGGGGCTTGTGCCGGGCACGGAAGTCAAGGTGACAGGCCGCGCTCCTTTGTACGACCCGGTCAAGCTGCGCATCAACGGGCAGACCTTGACCCTGCGCAACAGCGAGGCGGATTATATCGAAGTTGACGTTGCAGCGGGTATGGAGGAAGGAGAAGGAAAATGAGCGAAGTTCTCCATATCGCCTTTGCTGGCAATCCGAACGCTGGCAAGACCACCTTGTTTAACCATCTCACCGGGGCCCATCAGCATGTGGGCAACTATCCCGGGGTCACGGTGGAAAAAAAAGAGGGTGTCTGCACGCACAGCGAGACCGCGACCGACATCCGAGTGGTTGACCTGCCCGGCACCTATTCTCTGACCGCCTATTCCGTGGAGGAGCTGGTCGCCCGTGATTATTTAGTGAACGAGCGGCCCGACGTGGTGGTCAATATTGTTGATGCCTCCAATTTGGAGCGTAACCTCTATCTGACCTGCCAGTTTATTGAACTGGGTGTGCCCTTGGTCATCGCCCTGAACATGATTGATGTTGCGGAGAAGAGGGGCATTCGGATTGATACGGACAAGTTGTCTGAATTAATGGGTGTTCCGGTACTTCCTATTGTGGCCCGCAACGGCAAAGGCGTACCGGAACTGCTCAACACCCTTATTTCTGTCAGCCATGCGCCAGCACGACCGCAAACCCTGCTCCGTTATGGCACTGATATTGACGAGGCCCTGAGAGAGATTGTACCTCTCATTGAAGAACATAAGCTCCTCACAGATCTTTATCCGGCGCGTTGGACGGGGCTGAAGATCTTGGAAAATGACCAACAGATCGTGGACAGGGTGATGCTGGCAAATGCATCTGTCGGGCAGAAGCTGATTGATTGCGGCGAGACCTTGTCTCAGCATTTGCAGGATACCATTGAAGCCTATCCAGAGACAGTGATTGCGGATCATCGCTACGGCTTTGTCCGCTCCATTCTTCGCCTTGGAGAGGTCACTCGCTTATCCGATCAGGATAGGCTGTACGCCTCGGACAAGATAGACAAGGTGGTGACAGACAGATTCGCAGGACCGCTGTTGATGGCCTTGGTCCTTTTCGGTTTGTACAGCTTTACCTTTAACTGGTCAGGTTTCTTGGTGGACTGGTTGGGAACCCTGTTTGAACTGCTGGGCGGGACAGTTGATACCCTGCTGCCGGACGGGCCGCTCAAGTCGATGATCATCTCCGGGGTGATTGATGGGGTAGGCGGCGTGTTGGGCTTTGTGCCGATTATCATGTTTATGTTCTTCGGCATCGCCGTACTGGAAGACTCTGGCTATTTAGCGAGGGTGGCCTTTATGTTAGATCGGATCTTCCATTTCTTCGGTCTGCATGGATCTTCGGTCATGCCCTTTATTATTTCTGGTGGAATTGCGGGAGGTTGCGCCGTTCCTGGGGTGCTGGCCGCCAGAACTCTGCGTTCGCCCAAGGAACGGATGGCCACCCTGCTGACTGTGCCCTTTATGAACTGCGGGGCTAAACTGCCCGTGCTGACCTTGATTATCGGGGCCTTTTTCTCGACCCATCAGGCAAAATATATGTTTCTGGCCACCTTGGTCACTTGGCTGGTGGCTCTGTTGGTCGCCAAG
>CBDTVG010000261.1:0-3808 GCA_965363745.1 uncultured Candidatus Electrothrix sp.
ATAACCTGAACATATGGCTCATAATAATCTTTCCAAGATTCTAATTTTAGGTTCTAAGGTCAAGATAACCAATCTGCCGATCAAGGAAGTCAGCTTGCTTCAGGAGGGCAGTCTGCCCGCCTATGGCTATAATCCGGGAGATAACATTGATCTGTTGGCCGGTCCGGTAACTGTTGAACGGGGAAGACTTGAGCAATGTCTGACTTGGCTGAATGCCTATTTTGCCGAGTCAGGCATGACACCTCAGATTGAATATTTGACCTACGGGGCGGAAAAACAGTTATATCAGATTTTTAAAAAACGAAAAACCGAATCTGACAGCGGCCTTGATGACGGCTGGTTTATGGTCAACCAGCTACTTCCGTCTGAGGAACGCACAACAAAATCCCCTGCTTTTCTGCTCAGTGAACATGAGTGTTCTATCGTGGGCAATAACACGGGTATGGTGTTGATAGATGATTCTGGGGTTCCCCCTCAGGTCTGCGACGATATGATGGCCCTGAACCCTGATATGTGGTGCATAGCCATGGGTATTTCCGTTGCCCATTGGCAACAGTGGGCGCAACGTCTCGGCAGGCGTTTCACCCTATTCTGCCGTCTTTCCGATTTGGAAACAACCCGCATGGAAATGGATTCAGCAGTTACCTGGGAGAGTATTGTCGCCATGTGTTTACGGGCTTTGCGCACCAGCGAGGTGGGACTCTGGGATCCTCTGGGCAACCGTTTTCTTTGTCATATTGTTGTTGAGATGTTTCCGCACGGCATCCTTTATGTCGGACCTGACGGAACCTTTTTCAGATATCGCAAAGGTATGTTGCCGAAGAAAAATCCTCCACGAAAACGTGGCTCCGTACCCTGTTACGACACTATGGTCACAGCCATGCTGACCATGAATATTTTTCGTTTTAATTGCCTTGATTTTTGCCGTAATTGTTTTTTTGCCTTTTCAAAACAGGTGTTGATCAACTGGAAAGTATTGAATGATCAAGGCTATCATTTTAACGGTCGCCTGGAACTTCCCAAGCTGGATTTCACCTCAGTCTGTCCCGCTGACTGGCCCTGCGGCTCCTCTGACGCATCTGACGACGGTCTTCCTCAATTTTCCAGACAGAATCTTACCACCACCTGTCAGGACCATTGCCCCTGCGCTTCTCCTGAGGCGATCAGGGAAGATCCGAGTTTTGTCGAACTTCCAAAATTTTCCGTTGAATTTGATCGAACCTTAGATTTGGTGGCCTGCCAATCCTGGGGTGAGGAAAAGAAAAAAGCGCTCCGCTCATTTTTTCAACGCAAATATGAGCCTTATTACAGGCTGGAAGCGAAAACAATTGAGTTTCCTGATTATATTGATACTATTATTTCAGTGCTCCATTATCTCAAGGAAGAGGTGAATAGGGGTGCTGGCTTTGACCACCTTCCTATGTTTCAGATCGGCAATCTTCGCACCACTGATCCGGCTGAGATTGACCCAGTGATCACCCTGCACCAAGTTATGGATTCGTATGTGTCCAAGGAGGAGGTGTTGCGTCCTCTGTGCATCGGTGTGTTCGGCCCTCCCGGTTCAGGAAAATCCTTTGCTGTCGAACAGGTAGCTGATGAGATAGGGCGACAGTGCCCTGGTAGCCCGTTTGATTTCTTTGAATTTAACCTGACGCAGTTTGCCAGCCCTGAGGAAATCAACTCCGCCATTGATCCTGTCCGGGCTTCAGTGGCGCGGGGCAGGGTGCCCATCGCCTTTTGGGATGAATTCGACTGCCGTTATAATGGTGATGAATTTGGTTATCTCCGCTTCTTTCTTCCCTCCATGCAGGACGGAGTTACCTATGTCCACGGTATTCCCTACCATATAGGACGGGCTATCTTTGTTTTCGCTGGCGGGGTCAAAGCGAGCTGGGAAGGTATGGAAGAGTTGCTCTCCTCCACAGATCCCAAAGCACTTCAACATGCGAAGACTTTAAAAATACCCGACTTCATGAGTCGCCTGCGCGTGGTGCTGGATATTGACGGCATTGAGGTGCCGGAATATTTGCTCAAGGATTCCGCCTCAGAAGAAGAACTGAGAGAGTTGCGTCGGATTCTCCATAAACGCGCTCTTATTATAGCCCACCAAATGCAAACCCATTGGAAAAAAGCGGCCCGTAAAAGTTCAGGACTTCTGCTCAGACTGTTGCTTGCAGATTATAAATTCGGGGCCCGCTCCATTGAGGCGGTGATCGAGGCCAGCCGCGCCGCTGATCGCTTAGTCTACGGCCTGCCGGAACTGCTCGCTCCTTCCGCCGCACGGATTCATGCGGATTGGCGGGTTGAATTGGAGAGAAAAGTTGATTTGGTCCGAAAATCAGCGGGATTGCGGGCTGTTTGGTAGGCTCTTCTTCGATATTCTCCAAGCGTACCCCCCTTAACTCATTCAAATTTCGCCGTCATGCGAGGCCGCTTTCCTGCCGTATTCCAAAACCTCCAGTCGAGAAACAAAATTTTCAACCTGGCGCAGGTTATGTTCCGATCTGGCACTTTTTTCCGCTCCGTGAATGAGTTCGGCAAAGGTGATTATTATGCGTAAAAAAATCATCAGACAAAGAAAAAAAGGAAGATAATGGTAAAAAAAACTTTTTCCGTACTGGTTGCGTGTATCATTTTATCTCTCGCAACGGGACAGGCGGCGGCTAAATCTAAATCCCGCGCTCCGTCTTTGAGTAAGCTGATTCAACAAGGCGGCTACGGGGTCAGCGACACACAGGGAAAAATTATTGCCTCATACCGTCTTGACAAGCCCTATATTCCGGCCAGCCTTTTAAAAATTCCGACCGCCATAGCCGCTTTCGCCATCCTCGGCTCCGATTACCGCTTCAAAACCCGCTTTTACATAGACAGGAAAGATAATTTGTACATTAAGGGATTCGGGGATCCTCTGCTGATTTCCGAGGAAATTGAGCTTATCTTCTCCGCCCTGAAGATGCGTCAAGTGAAGCGGATCAACGGCATCTTTGTCGATCCGGGCAATTTTGCGTTAGAGCATCGGGTGCTTGGTCGGGAAAATAGTGATAATCCTTATGATGCACCGGTCGGACCGACCGTAGTTAATTTCAACAGCGTTTCTGTCCGGGTGACGAAAAAAGGCCGGGTTGTTTCCGGCGAGGAACAGACACCGACCCTACCTATTATGCGCGAGTTAGTGGAAGGCTTTGGGCCTGGCAAGTATAGAATTAATATTTGCACAGGACATTGTCAGGAGGATGAGCGGATGGCCCAATATACAACAGAACTATTCAGGGCCTTACAACGTGGGGCGAATATTCCCGGACAGGGAGCGACAGGCATCAAGCCTGTTCCCGGCTCGGCCAAGCTGATGTACGAACACCTCGGTTCCAAAAATCTGGAAGAGCTGAGTTCATCCTTTCTTAAATACTCGTCCAATTTTATCTCCAATTTGGTCTATTTGACCTGCGGTGCCAAAAAATTTGGGTATCCGGCTACTTGGGACAAGGCGAACCGGGCGGTCCGGGCGGAATTTACAAAACAACTCGACAAAAAGACCGTTGCCGCTCTTGTTCAGAAGGAGGGTGCCGGATTGTACAGAGGAAACCGAATTACGGTCAGGGCGATGTTGCAAGTGCTCAAAGTCTTCAGGCCATATGCCTATTTACTGCGCAAGCGCAAGGGAGTGCTGACAAAATCCGGCAGTATGAAAGGTGTTTACAACTATGCGGGCTACCTCAATAACGGTAACGCTTATGTGATCCTCCTAAATCAAACCCGCAACCGACGCGGGGCCGTGCTTGATTTGCTGAAAAAAATAAAAACTCCATGA
>CBDTVG010000262.1:0-3773 GCA_965363745.1 uncultured Candidatus Electrothrix sp.
GAAGACGGTATGACAACGAAGGGCGGAAGCGAAGAAGAGACATTCGCCGATCCCGCCGATGATTTCGCCTTATCGCTGGATGGAGAAGGCTCTGCTGAAGAAGCAGTTTCCGAAGATTCCTTCACCTCGGCTTTTGGAGATGATGCTCTGGAAGAAGACACCTCTGTCGATCCCGCCGATGATTTTGCCTTATCGCCGGATGGAGAAGACCGGTCTTCCGTTGATGCGCTTATTTCCGCTGTCGGAGATGATGTTTTTGACCTAAATGAAGAGGATGTCGTAACAACGGATGACGAAAAACCGGAAATAGATGCAGTCAATAAGGACGAATCAGCTTCGGTGTTGTCGGGAGATGGAGAAGACACAGCTGACGATTTTCTTCTCAGCGTAGACTTTGAAGAAGAACTGACAACCGAAAAGACGGTTTTACAGGATAATGCGGACGAAGATCTGGTATTTGATCCTCAAGATGAAGAACTGGAAGCGACAGGCATTCAGGATGAACCGTTTGAGCATCTGTTGGTTGACGCATTTGCAGAAGAACCTGCGGATCAGGAAGAATTTTCTGATTCCTTTTTGACGAGTGACGATCAGAAAACCGCACCTACCGCTGATGCGGCGGGCATAGGTGGTGGCACAGCATCCGTAATCGTTCTCTCATCCTTGACAGCCGCCGCCGCCGCACTTTCCTTAACTCGTTCAACTGACAACCTGCAACAGGTGAACGAATTGGCTGTTGCGGTCGATAAGGAAGATTTAAGTTCGCAACAAACTGTTGTGCTGAATTTGCTCGAAACTGCAACCTCTTTGATAACACAAACACCGGAACACATGGCGGACAGTGTTACAATTGTTCAGGAGCTGGCGACCGGTCTTGAAAAGGCGGACGACCCGGCCATGCTCAACGTCTTGGTGAATCGCTATACTTCTTGGCAGCTGGATTTTTTCAAACAGATCATGTCGTGGAAAGAAAAAGAACAACATGCTGAAAAAACAAATTCCATACCTGAGATTACCGACGGCAAAAATGCCGATCTTCAAGTTCAAGAGGGATTTTCTCAGCTCAGAGCGGCTATGATGGAAGAATTCAACCTGTTGAGAAAAGAATTGAAAAAAGAGTAAGATTACTCTAATCGCTTGCTGTCACTTTATAGTCAATAATATGTCGTTTTTTTTGCACATTCGAACTTCATCTCTTGGTAAAAAATACATCATGGCCGCCACCGGCTTCCTGCTCGGCGGCTTTCTCCTGATTCATGCGGCGGGCAACAGCGTTATCTTTCAAGGACGAGCGGCCTTTAACGCTTATGCCGAGCGCCTTCATTCCCTCGGCCCTTTGGTGCCGATTTCCGAAGTCCTGCTGCTTGGCATTTTCCTTATTCATATCATTGTTGGCATCACTCTTGTTTTAAAGAACCAAGATGCTGGCGGCGGTAGATATGCTGTCAGGAAATCCACCGGGGGACAAACTTGGGGTTCCCGCACCATGCCTTCGACTGGAGGCTTGATCCTTTGCTTTATCCTGCTCCACCTTTTCAATGTTCGTTTTGTGGAACATCTGGTGTCGGTTGCCGATACCGTGAACACAGTGTTCAGTAATCCTTATTATACTTTTTTTTATTCCCTTGGCATGATTGCTCTGGCCTTGCATATCAGTCATGGTTTTTGGTCGCTTTTTCAGAGCATAGGAATAAATCACCCAAAGTATAACGCATTGCTCAGATGGGGCGGCTACTTAGTGAGCTTATTCATTATGGGCGTTTTTGCAGGTGTGATTGTATTACTCTTCAGTATGGCATGACAGAGGTTATTGATTGATGTTGCTGGCGTATTGCGGAAATCCTGAACTGGTTATAAAAAAATATGCAACTTAATCCCCAGATTCCCCCCGGCCCTCTGCACGAAAAATGGGACACCTGCCGTTTCGCCAATAAGTTGGTCAATCCGGCCAACAAACGCAAGTATGAAGTCATTGTGGTAGGCACCGGTCTGGCCGGAGCATCCGCTGCCGCTTCGCTGGCCGAGCTGGGTTATAACGTAAAATCTTTCTGCATTCAGGACAGCCCCCGCCGTGCCCATTCCATTGCCGCTCAGGGCGGTATCAATGCGGCCAAGGACTACCAGAATGACAGTGACTCCGTTTTCCGTCTCTTCTACGACACCATCAAGGGAGGAGATTTTCGCTCCAGAGAGGCCAATGTCTATCGCCTAGCTCAGGTCTCCAACGCCATCATTGATCATTGTGCTGCTCAGGGCGTGCCTTTCGCCAGAGAGTACGGAGGCATCTTAGCTAATCGCTCCTTCGGTGGCGCTCAGGTCTCGCGTACCTTTTATGCCCGTGGTCAAACGGGCCAGCAATTATTGCTGGGAGCCTATTCCTCACTGATGCGGCAGGTGGCGGCAGGCAAGGTCACCATCTATCCCCGCCGGGAGATGATGGATGTTGTGGTCACGGACGGCAAGGCCCAAGGCATTATTGTCCGCAATCTGATCACCGGCCAACTGGAACGCTATTCAGCCGATGCGGTGGTGCTAGCCACCGGCGGCTACGGCAATGCCTTTTATCTCTCCACCAACGCCATGGCTTGCAATGTTACGGCGGCTTGGCGGGCTCATAAACGGGGGGCGGGGTTCGCCAATCCCTGCTTTGTCCAGATACACCCCACCTGCATTCCAGTACATGGCGATTACCAGTCCAAACTGACTCTGATGAGCGAAAGCCTGCGCAACGACGGGCGGGTCTGGGTCCCCAAAAACAGGGGCGACCGCCGCAGGCCCGCTGATATTCCCGAAGCGGAGCGTGATTATTATTTAGAAAATAAATATCCCAGCTTCGGCAATTTGGTGCCTCGGGACGTGGCCTCCCGCAACGCCAAGGAGGTCTGCGATCAGGGGCAGGGCGTGGGAGAAACCGGTCAGGCCGTGTACTTGGATTTTGCCGAGGCAATTCAGCGGGACGGGCTTGCGTTGATCCTGAAGAAATACGGCAACCTCTTCCAGATGTACGAAAAGATCACGGCGGTAAATCCAGCTGAAGAGCCGATGATGATCTACCCAGCGGTGCATTACACCATGGGCGGTCTCTGGGTGGATTATCAATTGCAGTCCTCCCTTAAGGGCCTGTTTGTCATTGGCGAGGCCAACTTTTCCGATCACGGAGCCAACCGGCTCGGTGCCAGCGCACTCATGCAGGGGCTGGCTGACGGCTATTTTATCCTGCCCGCCACCTTGGGCAACTATCTGGCCCGAAACGGGTTTGACCGCCCTTCGGTAGACGCTCCAGCCTTTGCCCAAGCGGAAGAGGAGGTCAATGCCCGGATTGCCCGGCTCATGCAAAATCGGGAGCTGACAAAGGACAGTCAGCCCGTGGATTATTACCACCGTAAGCTGGGTGCTCTGCTCTGGGATCATTGCGGTATGGCCCGCGATAAGGAGGGGCTGAACAAGGCCCTTGCTGCGATTCCGGCAATTCGAGAGGAGTTTTATGCGAATGTCTACGTGCCCGGTAAAGGGCGGGAATTAAACCAGCCTCTGGAACGAGCCGGACGGGTGGCGGATTTTCTGGAATTCGCCGAGGTCATGGTGCTGGATGCCTTGGAGCGGGAGGAGTCCTGCGGCTGTCATCTGCGGGAGGAAAGCCAGACTGAGGAGGGCGAGGCCAAGCGGGATGATGCGCAATATTCTCATGTCGCAGTCTGGGAGCATAAGGGGGAAGGGCAGCGACCGGCTTTGCACCGGGAGCCGTTGCAGTTTGAGGCGGTTACGCCTTCGCA
>CBDTVG010000263.1:0-3773 GCA_965363745.1 uncultured Candidatus Electrothrix sp.
GAACTGGGCGCCCGAATTTCAAATTCATCAGGGGTTTTGAACTTGAAATAATGGGCGAGGGTGCCGCCTATCAAACCGGAGCCGCCGATAAGTACGCCAAGTCGGCGTTTTTTTTTCTTTGATTCCTGCTCCATTTCGCCTCGGGTTGAGTCTGATTGTTTAAGTTTGGATAATCGCCCGTTTTTATTATAGGTATCGTATATAGCATATATAACCGCAAAAATCATCTTTTTTCCAGAAGGCAACGACGCAGTTTTATTGACTGGCAGGGCGTAATCGGCTATGCTTTTGGGGTTTTAAAATCCTGCCTGTTCGGGTTTAAGGATAAAAATCGGCATGTTTTTCGTTTTTTTTATACTCCGGTACGGGCGCGAGGTGAATAATTTTAGAAAACAGGAGGGAAGCCATGCACGATCAAAGAGAACTGACACGCCGTCAATTTATGGCATATGAAACATGCCATTTAAATATTATGAAAAAACTAATATTTACCTTGTGTTTTTGCCTGTTGCCGTTCTTGTCCACAGGGCAGGAGCTGTTCACGGTTAAGGACGTTCAAATCATGCATGAAACTGGTGTCCGGGTGCAACTTCCCGGCGAAAGAACGGCGCACGTCTTGCCTGCCAAGACATCGCCCGGCGACCTGCTTCAAGTGGAGATGCTGGATTTTTCCGATTCTTCGCTGTATCGAATTCCTCATTGGCTCAAACGCTTCACCAATCTGCGCAGATTGGATTTGTCCAAAAATTATTTGGATGCGGATAAGGATTTGTTAGAAACCTTGCAGGCCATGCCCAAGCTGGACGTGCTGAATCTTTCCGACAACCCGCTTTTTGCAAAAGAACCGGCTTCCGAGAAAAGCCTTGCCCCGGTTTGGCAGGTATTGAGCAAATTGGAAAAGCTTTATTTGAGCGGGACAGAGGGCACGGCAAAGAATTATGGGTCGCTGGCTCCATTAACCTCATTGAAGGTTCTTGATATAAGTCATAACCGGATCAAGAACGAGATCAGCGTGTTGCAGTTGGATAAGCTGTCTGACTTGCAGGAGCTGAACTTGTCCCATAACGGCATAGGGCGGTTTTTCGAAAAAGAGCTGCCTGTGCGGAGCTTGGAACTGCTTGATCTCAGTCACAATGGACTTACTGAAATTCCTTATGTGGAAATGAATCAGCTAAAAATTTGGAATTTGCAGGGTAATGGTGCAGTTCGCTTGGCAGATGATTACGATGACCCCTTTTCTCTAAAAAACATTAAAAAACTGCAATATGACAACGGCTCGGATTACAATAATCTTACCCAGTTGCCTAAAGGGCTGAAAAAAAGGTTGCGTAAACAACGTGAATTGTCCTGCTCAAAAGGAATAAGAATTGATCAATATATTGACCATTGCGATGGGACGATAATTGATACCGAAACAGGACTAATGTGGAAACGCTGTCCAGAAGGCTTGTCCGGCATGAATTGTGAGGAAGGCAAGGCGGGAACGTATACATGGAACGATTTTGTACAACGTTTCAAGAATGTTGAATATGCCGGTCATGCTGATTGGCGGTTGCCCACCATTGATGAGCTGAGTACCTTGGTGTATTGTAACAATGGCAGAAAAGATAAGAATCACGGATTTTTATGTAATATAAGTAAAAAGCCAACGATCAACGAACAGGCTTTTCCGAATACTCCGCATGATGCTTACTGGTCAGGGTCTCCCTCTGCCGACAGGACGGGCAGTGCATGGAATATCAGATTTTTCATGGGGTATTTGAGTGCTTACAGCAAAATCAGTTTGTGTGTGCTGTTAGTGCGCGGCGGACAGTGATTTTGTTTTTTTTTCACGCCCCGGCAGGGGCAAACGAAAATAGCCCTGTATTTTAACGCAGGGTTTAAATATAATATTCTGTATTCTGGAGGAATAATGAATAAAATTCAAGTAAAAAACCCCATTGTCGAGCTCGACGGCGACGAAATGACCCGGATCATCTGGGCCTTTATCAAGGAAAAGCTGATCCTGCCCTATCTTGATCTGGATCTGAAATACTATGATCTCTCGATCCAGAAACGAGATGAAACCGACGATCAAATCACTGTTGATTCAGCTGAGGCGATTAAAAAATACGGTGTCGGGGTGAAATGCGCCACCATCACCCCGGATGAGGCTAGGGTGGAGGAATTTGACCTCAAAGAGATGTGGCGGTCGCCCAACGGCACCATCCGCAATATCATCGGCGGCACCGTGTTTCGCCAGCCGATCATCTGCAAGAATATCCCCAAACTTGTTCCCGGCTGGACCAAACCCATTGTCATCGGTCGTCATGCCTTTGGCGATCAGTACCGGGCCACGGATTTCTTGGTTCCCGGCCCTGGGAAGCTGACCATGAAATTTCAACCTGCGGACGGCGGCGAGGCTGTGGAGTATGAAGTCTTTGATTTTCCCGACAGCGGCTGCGCCATGGGCATGTACAATCTGGATGAATCCATCCGTGGTTTCGCCCGCTCCTGCATGAATTACGGCCTAGATCTCGGCTGGCCGGTGTATTTGTCCACCAAAAACACGATTATGAAAAAATATGACGGTCGATTTAAAGATCTTTTTCAAGAAATTTTTGAGGCCGAATTCGCTGATCGTTTTGCCGTCGCTGGGATTACCTATGAACATAGGCTTATTGACGACATGGTGGCTGCGGCCATGAAATGGGAAGGCGGCTTTGTTTGGGCCTGTAAGAATTATGACGGTGATGTGCAGTCGGACACTGTGGCTCAGGGATTCGGTTCATTAGGGCTGATGTCTTCTGTTCTGATGACCGAAGACGGCAAAACCATTGAAGCCGAAGCCGCTCACGGCACAGTGACCCGTCATTATCGAGAGCACCAAAAAGGCAACAAAACCTCAACCAACCCCATTGCGTCTATCTTTGCCTGGACACGAGGACTGAGCTATCGCGGTAAATTTGACGATACTCCTGATGTTGTCCAGTTTGCTGAAACTCTGGAAAAGGTCTGTGTGGAGACCGTTGAATCCGGTTTTATGACCAAGGATCTGGCCTTGTTGGTCGGTGGAGATCAGGGCTTTCTGACCACTGAGGAATTCTTAGCCAAGCTGGATGAGAACCTTCAAGCCGCCATGGCCTGATAGGCCAAGCATGATCAGGATTATTCCGCCTTCCCGTTTTCTTTCGGAAGAAGATGTTCTCCTTTAACCAAGGAATAATCTACGCTCTGCAAGAGCTGTTTTTTCCGGCCCGTTGCCTCGGCTGTGAAAAACAGCTTCTTTCCTCTCAACCGCCCCTGCTCTGTGACCACTGCCTCGCCGGGGCGATTGAAATTTCAGCCCCGCTCCGCCTATGTTGCGGTCGCGCCTTTGCCGCCGGTCAGGATTATTTTTGCGACAGCTGTTCGCACAACCGTTTCGCCTTCAATAAAGTCCGGTCGCTTTTTCGCTATCAGGAACCGGTAAGCACTCTGCTGATTCAACTGAAATTCGGTCGAACATTAACCGGTCTGGCTTCCATAGCCGCGCTGGCTCAAAATGCCGCCTCCTCTCTCCGATACGACGAACCGGATATCGTGGTGCCGGTTCCTCTGCACATCCAGCGGTTGCGTGACCGGGGATTTAATCAATCCCTATTTCTGGCCCGCGCTTGTTTTCCCCAATGGCGCAAAAAAATCAGGGTGGACCTGTTGCGCCGTGACCGACCCACGGTTCCTCAAACCCACCTCAGCGGCAAGGCTCGGCGCAGTAATCTGAAAAAGGCGTTCAGCGTCCGAAAACCCCATGA
>CBDTVG010000264.1:0-3767 GCA_965363745.1 uncultured Candidatus Electrothrix sp.
CAGCCTGTCATAGTCACTGTTCAACCTGTCGTCAAAGTCAAAAAGATAAAAAATTCTAGATTTATTAAAAATGAATATAAAAAAGAAAAAGTTGTAGATGCAAAAAAATATAATTGCGGCTATTTTCATTTTCTTTGGGGGCGACATGCCGAGCTGGCGGCGAAATACAACGAAGCCCTTGTGTCTTATGAGAAATCTATAGTCTGCGACAGGAAAGCCGATTTTATTCTCCGTAAAATCCCTCTCCTTCTGTTGCGCTTGAATCGAGAAAAGGAGGCGGTCTCCAAGCTCAAGGAATATCTGCGGCAACACCCTGAAGATCATATTTCCAGAATGTTGCTGGCAAAAATTTTTATCCGGCAGGGTGGTTTTCAAAAAGCGGCGGAACAGTACCGTAAGGTCTATACGCTCAATCCCGGAGAAATGACCCCTCTTCTGTTGCTTAGTGAGCTTTATCTTGCTGACAATAAAGCATATATGGCGAAGGAGGTGCTGCAAGAGGTGCTGATCGTTGACAAGCAGTCGTATTCGGCCCATCTTCTGCTAGCCCGCTTATTGATCGCAGAGGAAAAGTTTGAAGCGGGCCAACGGCATTATCAGCAGGCTCTTGATCTTACTTGGTCCGAAGGTCTGAATTTGGAAATAGCTGACGTATTTATACAGCGGAAAAAATATTCCCAGGCCGCAGCTATGTATCAGGATATTTTAGAGCATGACGAAGCAAACGAGGAGGCCAGAATTTGCCTGATGCAGGTCTACCTCTTGCAAAAAAAAGAAAAAACAGCCTTGGCTGAATTAAACAAGCTCGAAAAAATTACAAAAAATTCAGAACTGGCTGAGTTGATCATTGTCAAGTTTTACATCCGTTGGGAAGAATATAACAAAGCGATCGCTCTGCTTGAGGAAATTCTGCAAAAAAAGGAAATGTCGGAAGCTCAATATTTGCTCGGCATTATTTCTTTTCAAGAAAAACAGTATAAAAAAGCCTTAGATGCTCTGCGGCGGATCAGTTCGGAGGCCAAGGAATATGAAGACGGGCTTTTTTTGCAGGTACGGACGTTGTATGCGCTGCAACGTCATAAAGAGGCTGCTGGGTTTTTAGAGTCAGTTATTGCCGATGATAAACGGCACAGCGCCGATGTATACATATTGCTTGCCGGGATATATCAGTTTGAGGAACAAGACAAATTATGCCGAAATACCTTTCGCCGGGCTTTGAAGGCATACCCGGAGAATACTCAACTGCTCTACGAATATGGTTTGTTTCTCGATTATGCCGGAGAACAACGACAGGCAATCACAATGATGCGGAGAATAATCAGCACAAACCCGGAGCATGCAGGTGCCTTGAATTATGTGGGATATACTTGGGCGAATAATAAAGAAAATCTGAATCAGGCGTTACGTTATATTTCCCGCGCTGTTGAGCTAGAACCAGATAACGGTTATATATATGACAGCCTCGGCTGGGTGTGCTATCAACAGGGAAAATTTCAGGAAGCTGAAAAAGAATTGAAGACGGCAAAGGAGCTTTCACCTGATGATCCGGCTGTCCTTGATCATCTCGCGGCTGTCTATCTGGCTCTCGGTCGTCCTGAAGAAGCCTTGCAAACCTGGAAAAAAGTGTTGAAATTGTACCGTATTCGTAGCTCCGAGAGAAGGAAAAATGGGAAAAAAATGGGAAAAAAAGCAAAGTTGGAAGCTCAGAAGAGCAGACGTATACAAAAAAAAATTAGCACTCTTGCAGGGAAGGAGAACGAAAAATGAAGTTGATTGGTCGGGGATTATCATGGTGTTGTTGTGCCGGGCTACTGGTGTTGAGCGGTTGTGCGGCGACCCCTCCGAAAACGATGGACATCAGAGGAGCGGAGTTTAAACAGGAAGTGGAGGGAAAACTTTCACATTTTTTGAATCAATCCTGTGTGAACTCGGTTGACAGTGATGTGCGGCTCAGTTTGCAGGCCTACGCTCAGGAAAAATTGTATTCAGCCACCTTACAGGCGACAGCCCCGGCTTTTCTCCGTATCGCCGTGGTCGATCCCCTTGGCAGGCCGTTAATTTTATTAGGAGCTAATGAGAAGGGCTTCACTTTGGCGGATAACAGTGAAGCTGTCGGGTATACAGGAAATATGAATTTGGGCCTGGTACATAAATTTCTGCCGAAATTTATCCCTACCGAAGATCTATTTTACTGGATCGGCGGTCGTGTCAACAAAACCGGCATGAAAGTTGTGTCGACAAAATTGGATGCGGAAAAATCACTGTATTGGTATGGAGTGACCTATGATGGTCGGAATGTCAAAATGACCCATATGCTGGCGTTGAATGACGAAAGCCAATTGATACGCCATATGGTGCTGGATGCTAATGATAATGTTCAGTTTGAGGCGACGTACAGCAACTATTCAGCGACACCACAAGCATGTTCCTGGCCCGGCAGAGTCGATATTTCCGGTGAGGCGATGGAGGCTGATTTCGCTTTGGAATTTACCGAAATCTTTAGCTTTAAACCGATTGACAAGAAGCGATTTCATGTTAAAATTCCGCCGCATTTCGTAGTGAGAAAACTCATCAATCCCCCTGCTAAATAACACCCAATAACACCCAAAAATTCCGCCTCGGAAAAGACTGTGCTGATTACTTGTGAAGGTCTTCCGGGGCGGCGACTGAAGCCTTTGCCAAAGTGTTGATGATAATAACAAAGATATTGTCATCTTTGAAAAAGACCTGTTGCAGATCATAGCTGTAATTCGGGGTCAAATCCAATACCACCCGCACTTTTTTCTCTGCTGTTTCTCTGCCGATCCGCACTTTTTGAATAAACTTTCCTTTTGTTGACATGCTGTCAGGGATATTTTTCGCCGCCGCAGTGTTTTTAAAATCACAAACCACCCTAGGGGTTCCTTCCTCAATGCCGAAGACCACAGGAGGATGAAATTCATTCAGCTTGAACAACACCATCTCTCCTCGGTTTGAATCATTTTCAAAGGTGATGGAGGTGAGCAAGAGCAAGCCATCCGAAGCTTTGTCGCGGGCTGCCGGAGCTTGCTGTTTTTTTGTTGCGATGACAGGCTTCTTTTTTTCTTTTTTAACAGGCGATGGGGCTGTTGTCGCTGTTACCTTAGCCGGTTTTGTTTTCTGAGGTTTCTTTTTAGATTTTTGAAGAGCAGGCTTGACTGTGACGACCTTTTTTTCCGGCGCTGGCCCTGTATAATGCACGGAAACAACCAGCACCTTTTTCTTTCTCTCAAAATCCTGCCTGATATCCACATTTTTATTCGGCATCAGATCCAGCACAATCCTTGTTTTCGGATCGCTTCCCTCATGAATACCGACCCGTACCCGTTTAATGAGCTTACCGTTAGTGTTGATGATATTATTGACTGTCTTGGCTGTGATTATATCGTCAAAATCAAAAACAACTCTGGGCTGTTTCCCTTGCAGGGTGAATATTTTTGGGATATAGGTACCATTCAGTTTAAAGAGGATACGCTCCTCCTTTGCGGAAGGCGCATCAAAACTGATATCCTCAATCATTTTCTGATTCGCCACTGCCTGCCAACTGTGGAAAAGCAAAAGTACAAATACAATGGCCCCTACAAAAATATTTTTAAACATTGATTCTCTTTTGTTTCTGATTTGTTGCCGCTGAAGACGTATATATAACGTTGAAAACTCTTGTTAAGATATAACGTCAACCGTTGCGGTGTCAACAGATTTCTCCACTCAGGTACGGCGGCTTTTCGGCGCGAAACCGTTATTCATGA
>CBDTVG010000265.1:0-3763 GCA_965363745.1 uncultured Candidatus Electrothrix sp.
CGATAAGGGCGTTTGAGGATAATTCGTTACGCATGAGTTGTGGTGCTGTACTGTTGGTGCTGTTGAGAAACAAATTTTCAATCGGCTGTTTGCGAAGCGCCGCTGAAGGCTTCGCTCTCCATGCGCCTTAGACCTTTTTCTTGCTTAATATAGGATTTTCTGTTATCGTTTATCCCATTTATTCATATGTTTTTTATAAAAATGAACGTGCGGCACCCGGCTTTTTTCATATTGACCGGCCATCACATCAAACAATAAATATTAGAAAGGCTGAACCAATGAAGATAAAAATACTTGTTGCCAATCGGGGAGAAATCGCCATCCGGATTATTCGGGCGATTCAGGAACTGAATTATGAAGCTGTAGCCATTTATGAAACGCCTGACAAAGATTCCCGCCATATACGCATTGCCGATGAGGCGGTTTGGATCGGTGACGGTCCCCGTTGCGACTATCTGAATATCGACAAGGTGGTTAACGCGGCACTCAAGAGTGGTGCTGTGGCGATCCATCCCGGATACGGTTTCCTCGCTGAAAATGCAGATTTTGCCCGTGCCTGTGAAGATGCCGGGATTATTTTTATCGGCCCTTCCTCGGATGCCATCGACAAGCTGGGTAACAAGGTCATGGCCAGAACAATCATGGCCGAGGCTGGAATTCCCATGGTGCCCGGCACCCAAAACCTGAAAACCGGTGATGAGGGTCTTCAGGAAGCCAGAGAATTCGGGGCGAAATACGGTTATCCAATCATGCTCAAAGCCACCTCCGGCGGCGGTGGACGAGGTATCCGCCGAATCGAACAAGAGGAAGATCTGAGTGAGCAGTACCCCATCGCCCGGGCCGAGGCCAAGGCTGCCTTTAATGACGACTCGGTGTATATAGAAAAAGTCGTGGTCAAGCCCAAGCATATTGAAGTACAGATCATTGCGGATAAGACTGGCCAGACAGTGCATCTGGGCACCAGAGACTGCTCCATTCAGCGGCGCAATCAAAAATTGATTGAGATCGCCCCGGCTTTTCAGCTCAGCGCAGAACAGCAGGAAGAAATCAGTCAGACTGCGGTTCGGGCAGCTAAGGCGGCCAATTATTTCAATGCGGGCACAGTCGAATTTCTCTTTGACAGCGACGGTAAATACTATTTTATGGAAATCAACACCCGGCTTCAAGTCGAGCATACGGTTTCCGAAATGATCACCGGTATCGATATTGTCCGCACCCAGATCAAACTGGCGTTAGGCAAAGACTTGATGTTCACGCAGGACGAGGTGCAGCTGCGCGGCCATGCGGTTGAGATGCGCATCAATGCCGAAGATCCGAAAAACGACTTCATGCCCGAAGGCGGCAAGACCGTACGAGTCTATCGTTCACCAGGCGGTTACGGTGTTCGTTTGGACGGATTTTGCTACCAGGGTTTCACCATTCCTCAGGTCTATGATTCCTTGCTGGTTAAGCTCACGGTATTTGGTTGGTCATGGCATGAAACCGTGGATCGCCTCAGACGCTGTCTGAATAATTTTGTTATCAGCGGCCCCAAGACTACGATTCCTTTTTATCTCAATTTGATTGATGACCCTGATTTTCAGGACGGTAATTTTGATACCTCGTTTCTTGAAACCCATGAGCACTTGCTTGACTATGAAGAAGACAGAAGTGAAGTCAACAAGCTGGCCCGCCTGATCGCTGAAATTCATCACAAGGGTGAAAACACCTACGCCGCATAAGGTCGGGCTGGACGATCAGGAATATTGGAAATCTAACGAATACTTGCACGGATACAGTTATGACACGAATTACTCAGGATATGGATACAGCTACGGTGCTTGGTGCGTTGCGTCAGGCTGACGGCTATTATATCACCAATACGGCCAGGGACATGTCCCAGTCGGATTATAAAAATCGAATTCTGTTGCACACTGACCTGATGGCAGCCAAGGCCCGTGAAGCAGCCGGATATTTTTCGCTCGAAATCACAGGCGGGGCCTCGGTGCATGTGGATATTTTGCGCAAACAGGTCGATCCTTTTCTCAAGCTGGAATTATTGCGTGAGGCCATGCCTAACACCATGTTCCAGACCCTGTGCCGGGGTGTAAATCTGTTCGGTTATCGGCCCTATCCGCAGAATGTCATCCGTTTTACGGTGCGGGAATTCGCCAAGTATGTGGATGTGTGGCGGACGTTTGATTTCATGAACTATATTCCAAATATGCGGGCCGTGTTTGAGGAAGTTGCCAAGGCGGGTAAAATCAATGAACCCTGCATCTGTTTTTCCACCGGCCCGGAACATACTGATGCCTATTATGTGGCCAAGGTGCAGGAAATCCTTGAGGTCACTGGTGAGAATATCACCCTATGCATCAAGAACCACGGCGGATTGGGCACGCCCCGGCGAATCGGTCAACTGGTGGATGCCATCAAACAGGCATCCCCTGACATTATCATTCATTATCACGGTCATAACACTGACGGTAATGATGTGGGCCGGATCGTCGAAGCGGTGCTCAACGGCGCAAAGATTGTGGATGCCTCTGATCACGCCTTTACCGGATTTTACGGCCCGCCGCCTATCCTGACCGTCATTCAGACCCTCAAAGATTTAGGAAAAATCGCTGTGGGCATTGACGAAAAAGCGGTGATCGAGACCTCGGATGTTATCCGTGATCAACGGGCGCATTATGCCCAGTTTGAATCGCAGATCAAGGGCTTTCAGCCGACTGTGCAGATCCATAAACTGCCCGGCGGAGCTATGGGCTCGAGCTTGGAGCAGGCGGCGAAAGGTGGGTTTCTTGACAAAATGCCGGACATTCTCCATAAGGAACTGCCGGAAGTACAGAAAGATCTCGGCAATTACTGGAGTGTTACCCCTGGTTCTCAGATTCTTTGGACCACTGCGGTCTCCAATGTGCAGGATGGTCGCTATGAAGCTCCATCCGGTGATTTAAAAAATCTCCTGCTGGGTAAATACGGGCCTTTTCCTTTTTACAAACCAGCGGACTGGATTTTTGAAAAAGTTTTCGGCCCAGATTGGCGGACGATTGTTGAGGAACAAGGCGGCATAGAAGAAATTGAGGACATGGATATTGAGCAAGAGCGGGAGACCTTGGCTGACCGTTTAGGTTTTGAACCTACGGAACAGCAACTGGTTACTTATCTGCAACATCCCAATGATGCGGTGAATTTCTTTAATTTTGAGGAAAAATTCGGCAAGTCTTATGTGTTGCCGCCGTCCATCTTCCTGCGCCAGGACGGCTTTGAACTGGGCGAGAGCATAACCTTTCAGGATCACTCTGGCAAAGAGCATCTTTTGGAAATCGGACCTGTGCAAAAGACCGAAGAGGGTGAAACCAATGTTTACCTCAATGTGGATCATCATGAGCGGGTTTATGTCTTTGAGCCGGAGCAGGTGGCCGGAGTTCAGACTGTGGCGACTTTATCCAAAGAAGAAATTGCCGAGCTGGCCAGCATTGGTGATATCCGAGCTCCGTTTGCCGGTAACATCTGCGCTGTGAATGTAAAGGTCGGCCAGGAAATCGTTGCGGGTGATCAGGTGGCGGTGCTGGAGGCCATGAAGATGCAGACTCCGGTGGTGAGCAAAATGGCTGGTACTGTGGCGACTGTCAGTGTTAAGGTCGAAGATACAGTGAAGCCGGGAGATAAAATCCTGAAGATTGACAGCGGTGGGGAGTAGCTAAAAAACAAAGTATACTACCTTTCGTATTTATAAAAAGCGGGACCTTTTGCGGGTTCCGCTTTTTTTTGCAAAAAA
>CBDTVG010000266.1:0-3737 GCA_965363745.1 uncultured Candidatus Electrothrix sp.
AAACGATAAACGTGCTCCCGGACAAACGTTATCTCTTCGACCTCGGTAGCTGAAAAAATAACAGATTTACTATGGAGTATACTTTTCTTCAGCGACTCCTTCACTGTCCAGAGCATAGTAAGCCAAATATCCTGCCCTTCATTCCCCGCCTGACGGGCAAGAAGAGCGAGTTCCTTCTCAGAGGCGAAATGATCCGTTAGGGAAGATAATTTTTCGGATATTTTTTGGAGATCAATGCCGCAGGAATTACCCGGCGCGGCCAAGGCGACAGCGTATCGGTCGCCGTGAGAAATAGAGAAGGAAAGATCATCCATCCCGTCCGCTAATCCCTCAGCCACAGGGCGACCATATTCATCAGGCAGAATGATCAACCGCCGCATCCCGCATTGCGCCGGTTTCGCAAAGGCCAAAAGCGCGACTTTGGCGGCAATCCTTCCGCCCAGCCATTCTTTCCTGCGCTTTAGATATTTAAATCTTTTAAAATACAGCTGTTCCGCCTCGGAAAGAACCTCTTTTTCCATGTATGTTATTCCATCCCCTAAGACCTTGCCTACCTGGTCAAGATCAACAAGGGTTACACAGCCGCAACTGCTATGCCGAATGTAAAAGGAAAGCCCGCAATAATTTTGAACCGTTGAGAAAAAAGAATAGATATCAGAAAGGTGAGGATGTGACATGAATATCGATTGAGAGCTATGTATCTTGGCAAAGAGGTCGGACAAACCGGGAAGCCTTTACTCTTTACTCGACCAAAATTTCCGGTACTGTCGCCTTGCGCAACAGCCATTCTTTGTCCTGTTTGTGCAACATGAGTTCTACCGGGGCCCTGACCTGAATAGCTGTTTTCCCAAGCTCTTGCTTCAAAAGAACAACAGCACTTTCCACCCGCGCTTCTCCTTTGTCTGGGATGTCAATTACCATTTTTTCAAAAGTCACCGTAAGGGTCTCGTAGAGGTCACGATAATACATAAGGTGGCGGATAATCATATCCTGTCCCACGGATTCACTATACTTGCGTTCAGGAATCACCACGAGACTTTCAGCGGCCAGTAGCAGTTTGACTTCTCGCATCTTGAGTGCCATTTCCATAGTGCTCTCATCGCCCTTTTTACTCAAATCCCAAGAAAGTTCGATGAGTTGACGTTTAATCACTTGTTTGTCGGAAAAATACCAGCTCAACCAACCGATCAGCACCACGGCCAGCACAAAGAAGGCAAGATTGTATTTATTTTTCATAAATATCCCGATGAGTTATTGTAGAGGCTGACAATATTAAAAAAGAGAGAGGGAAGGCACTACGGCGGTCTGACACTATAATCAGGCCGCCGTAACAGATTAAGAACATGAAAAGATAAGGTATTATTTCTGTCAACTGCTCTTGCGGCATTGCCGAATGTAATCTTTACTCAATGACGGATATGAGCTGATAATCTCACCTTTGACTGCTCCAAGTTCCTTGGCAAGAAAATTTTGCACCTGTTTATAGGTCATATCTTTGTGCAAAGTCGAAGCCACCAAATCAGCAAATTTCTTTTTGTCGTCCTGATTGTCAAAATAACTTAAAATACGGTGTTCTTCAGTATCACCTTCAGATTCGAGCTTTGGCTCGGATTCTATCACAGCTATTTGCTCCTCCTGAACGTGCAACGGCTCCTGCTCGGCAATATCGCCGTCGACAAGAGATTGAAGGGCTTTGTCCGCTTTTTCTTTCACCAGAGCCAGTTCAGATTGCATGTCGGCAATATCCTTTTCCAAAGGAGCTGTATCAATTACCTCAGGCGGCTCCGCCGTGTTCTCCTGTTGTTCCAGCACCTGAACACGTTCGGGCAAATCACCAAGAATTTTTTCTGGGGTCGCAGCCTTTATCAAATCAGCTGTCTGTTCAACACAATTCTGCATGCTGTCCACGGCTCCCTGAATTCCGGCGAGGGAGCTCAAGGCTCCTTGGACTTCATGGCCCAAATTTTCCAACTGCGCACCGCTCGCCATATCCACCGTCATCTTTTCCAGCTCATCAATTCGGCTGGAAAGTTGTTCAATTTTACCGGTGAGCACTTCTTTGGTAGTATGGATCTGCGCCTCAATCAGACTGATTTCAGAACTAAATTGTTCCTTCAATGTTTCAGTCGGCTCTTGATTATCCTCTTGGTCAATTTTTCCGCAACAGGTCGTCTGCTGTTCCTGAACGGGTTGAACCGTATTATCGCATTGATTCATGAATGGAAAAAGCGAAGACAATAGAACTTTAAGCGTTCCTTGGTACATATGAACAGACATCGTCTTATCAAACATGGCTATCGCACCGAAAAAAATTACGAACAAAAAGGCCAAGCAGATAAGCAGACCGATTATCATGGCCAGCAACCATTGCGCCGTTTTGAGAACGGTTATAATAATCATCCCCATGGAACTCCATACCGTCGCTTCAGGATTACTGCTGGTCAAATAAAGCAACAGGATTAACAGGGCAAGTACAATCCCTGAATTGATGAGCGGTTTCAGCAGGACGTTTTTTTTCATGTAGTCATTCCTCTATCTCTTTAATAGTAATCGGAAAATTGCTCAACATTAATTTGATAACGAGCCTCCACAGGTCTTTTATATTTCTATCACCAGAGGCTGTTTTAAAAAATTTCAAGTGGCGGTCAAGATGTCGCCAAGATATTTTAAAATTTAATTCAGTTCATTAGTGTATTTTTCGATCAATATCAAGTGATAATTCTCTGAACACGTTCTAGAGGACGTTCTCTGCACAATGACGAGACAATAGAATGGAAGCTGAACACCTCGATATTAAAACAATGTACTTAGGTGCTTAGGTACTGTATAGTTCCCTGTCTTATGTTTTCGGCGAGATAATCAATGCTGATGCTCATAATTGCCAAGAAAAATTTCGTGATATTCTTTTTCTCGCAAATATTTATGCAACACCCCGGTCATCTGGTGAACGATCTGTGTAATATCATCATCTGCAAGTCTTGGAATAAGGGTTTTTAACAATTCATCCCTGCTGAACAAACGCAGAAAAAGGGCAAGTGACTGCTCATCAATTTCCCGGCTCAAGCCGAAACATATTTGCTCAAAACCGATATCCTCATCTATTTTTTTCTCTGTTTTCATCCGGGCTGCACCTTCCATAAAACTATTGTTATTTCTTACTCTTAAATTCATTTATTTCTTTTTCTTTTTCCCTTATTATAATGTCTTTTTTGTACATTTCAAATTCATGTCTTAATTCGTTAATACCGCCAGATGAGATGTGCTTTGTCATTTCTTCATCTGTAAACAATATTCTCAACTTACTTTCCAATTTACTGTAATCGCGCTTTAATTCATCTACACCAGTAGAAGGTATGTGTTTTGTCATTTCTTCATCTGTGAACAATATCCTCATCTTACCCTCTAAAGCACGAATTTGTTGAGCCTGCTTTACATTTGTTGTGTACAAATTCCACGAGAACCCGATCAACCCAATTACACCTGCATAAAATAATTTACCCAATAGACCGATAGTTTGATCTTTTGCCTTTTCAAGAATTTCAGACATAATGATTTATTCCTTAATGTTTTTTATATCTAATATTTTAGGCTCTCTGGTAATTCCCGTGGTTTTAATATACTTCTCATTGTCTAACTAAAAAACAAGATTAGATATCATTGAGTTGTAAAAAAAAGTTCGGTAGATGATCCGATGAACCACGAGAATTCCTGAAGAGCCGATTTCTTTCCGTCACATC
>CBDTVG010000267.1:0-3736 GCA_965363745.1 uncultured Candidatus Electrothrix sp.
TGTGGCGGAAATGACCAGCCGCATCCGGCTTGACTTCCTGCCCGTTAATCCGCAGTTGTCCGTCTCTTTCCATCTCGCCGCGAACTTCAATTTTTCTGTCCGCAACTGTTATATCTTTGTCTGGATAGTGAAGCACGAGAAAAGGAGGCTGGTTGTCAAGATCAACAAAGAAATTTACCGGTTCAGAGTACGGGCCGGGACATCCGTCCTGATCGATTGTTTTGATTCTGAAAAAATACATCCCTCCGATCGTCGCTTTCCATTGAAAGTTCTCGCCGCTGACCTTGCCCAAGGAGAGCACCTCTGTAAAATTTGAACTCTTGCTAATTTCAATTCGATAATTCCCGGCACCAGCACTTGCTTTCCATTTGAAAATAAGTTTTGAGGCGTAGAATTTCTGCTCAGGTTGCGGAGTCAGCACGGCAGGCGGAAGCAACAGTTCTTTTGGGGTTGTGGGTTTGTGACCGGGCACCACCTTGGTACCCTGATTTTTCATCACCGTTACCTGGCCGCCTCCGGCTTTGATGTCGATTTCGCCGTCATAATTGGAAATTCGGGTGACATTGGCGGCATCACGGGAGGCGAGATAATTTAACGAGCGAACATTGGTCGTGATATTATCGGGTAGATTTACCTTAAATTGCTTCTTCTGATTCAGCGAGGCGAGATGAACGAGAATATCACCTTCAATCATGGAAACGCTGTTGCGGTAGGAGGTGCGGATCACATTTTTTTTCATGGTGCCGACAACTACCAGAGAATGCTCATCCAGCATCAGCTGGCTCTGATCGCTGAATTTGATTGTGCAACGGGAATCAGCCAAGGTGCGAACCCGTTCCCGTTCCGTCAGCTTTTGTCGCAACTCGGTGTCCCGCCAGCGGGAAGCAGCGGGCGGGCGGTTCTGCACCGTGCCTGATTTGGCGGCCAGCCACGCCTCTGTGGAACGTGTCTGTGTATTCTTTGCCTTTGCCAGGGCCGCTGCCGCCTTTGTCACGGCTGAGGTTACCTTATCCGTTGCCTCCTGCAAACGGGCAGCCTGTTTGAGGCGCAGGGCCTGATCCCGCAGACGAACCGCTTCGGCGATTTCTTTGGCCGCCAGTAGAGCAGCTCCTTCACGGTTGGCCTCGCTGATAAGAGACGCGACCCGTTTAAGATACTGACGCAACGTATTGTATAAAGCCACAGGAACACGCAACGAACTGCCTGGAGAGACGGCATCAAGGCCTTCAATGCCGTTGTAACGCAGGATGATTTTCCAAGCATCCTCTTCGCCGAGTAAACGCCCGCTGACCTGACGAAGCGATTCGTTCGCACTGAGTGTAATTTGAACGTCATCAGTAGAATTTATGGAATTGGCGGAATTTGCGAAATTGGGGGAAACAGCGGCAACCAAGCCTGACCGCCCCATTAAGAAGATAAACAGGACTGTAAGAAGCCAGCACTGATTTCTTTTATTTTTCAGCATAATTTATTCGTTTATCGCTCATCGTTCAATATTTTCCTATGGAAACAAATGAAAAAGTAAGTGCTTAAACAATATACAGCAAGAACGTTATCCAGTCAAAAGAAGAGCAGACACCGTAGATCGCCGGGTTGCGCCGCTTGGCAAGCCCTAAAGTAAACAGTAAACGTAACCTGTTCACACGTCAAGTGCCGGATCGAGGATGATCGGTTACGATTCGGTTCATCCGGTCAAGCTTTCGACAAAAAACGAGCAGTGACCCGACACTTTATTTTCTGTATTGGCAACGGACTTTGTTCATATTATACTCTGTATTCTCTAGCACCTCTCAAACACACCCTGCGGCCTTTTTCACCAATTTTATCAATAAATTCAGGATTCAGTAATTGTACATAGACAATATTTTACACTAACCAATCACAACTCGGAGCAATATCATGAGCGACATCAAAAAAATGTACACAACTATCCTCGGCGACTCCTTTCCTATGGAGATGACCGTTTCCTTTGGTGACCAAACCTTGGTCTATCGCAAACGCACCTGGGCCATCCCTACGGAAGACGGCGGCGTGGACGAGCGTGGTCTGCGTTATGGTGAAAATCCTGATCAGGAAGCAGCCCTGTATGAGCTGGTCAACGGCAACTTGGTCTTGGCTGACTGCAAGTTCATTAAGCCGGGTCACTCCTTGGTCAGCGGTATCAAGGTGGAGGATATGTTGCAGGTGGGGAAGCATCCTGGGAAAATCAACCTGACCGATGTGGACAACGGCCTGAATATTATTAAATATCTGGTGGACAAACCAGCGGCGGTGATCCTCAAGCACAACAACCCCTGCGGTGCCGCTGTCGGCTCAACTTTGGCAGATGCCTACAACCGGGCGAACCGCACTGATCGTATTGCCGCCTTTGGCGGTGCGGTGATCATCAACCGACCGGTGGACAAAGACACTGCCGAGCTGATGAGTCAAAATTACCTGGAGGTGGTCTGCGCCCCTGAGTTTGAAGACGGCGCTTTGGAAATTCTGTCCAAGGCCAAAAACCTGCGGGTTATTCGTATGGACGGCATCAACCGATTGGCTGATTTTGAGAAGCACCGTTTTGTTGATTTTAAAGCACTGATCGACGGCGGTATCATTGTCCAGCAGTCTGCGGTCAACTCCATTCGTTCAGCTGCCGATCTGACAGCGGCCACTGCCAGCAGGAAGGGACAGGAATATAAATGCGAACGTCAGCCCACTCAACAAGAGCTTGACGACATGATCTTCGGTTGGGCCGTGGAGCACGGAGTTACCTCCAACTCAGTTATTTATGTCAAGGACGGCTGCACCACCGGCATCGGCACGGGCGAGCAGGATAGAGTAGGGGTGGCGGAGATTGCTGTCCACAAGGCCTACGTGAAATATGCGGACATCACCTGTTTTGATCAGTTCGCAATGCCTTATGCGGATCTGGCCTTAGAGGTTGAGCAGGGCAAGCGGGATGTAGCGGATAAGGAGGCCATTGATGCCAAGGTCAAAGCGGATCGGGCGGGACTGCCCGGCTCGGTGATGATCTCAGATGCCTTTTTCCCCTTCCGGGACGGAGCGGATGTGGGTATCCGTGAGGGTATTACTGCCATTTTGCAGGCGGGTGGCTCCATGCGGGATTACGCCTCCATTGAGGCCTGTAATGAGGCTGATCCGCAGGTGGCTATGATGTTCACTGGTCAGCGGTCGTTTAAGCATTAAGAGAATCCGCAGGGGCGAATCTTGTTTTCGCCCTTTGCGGCGGTTGCATCCCTGCGATCACCTCGGTGACTTGATTTTCTTTATGTTTTTTTTTAGTTGCTGTTATTCACGAGCGAGGCGAAGAGGTGGCAAGATGCTTTGAAAAATGCTTTGAAATTGAGGACTTTTTTAAATACCAAAATCTTCTACTTTCAGTTTTTCCAAACAAATTTTACATTTCTTGCAGTTCCCTGCCTTTCCTCTCTTCCTCACTGGGCAAGTCTCCCCTTTTTGTCTCTTAGCATCCCAGCAGTCCAAGAAAATCAAATAATCAGGTTTTTGGGGTTGTTCCTGTGGTGTGAGCTCCAGTTCTTCAAGCTCTCGGTTGATCGCTCCAAGCATGTATTTTGGCAAGACCCCTTTGCTTGAAGTCCACCGCTCTTTTATCTGGGGCACCTTTTTTATAAAATGCTCTTCCTTGTTGACCCTGCATATCTTTTTAACACAATTGTTTGAAGCGGTATGACTGATCCCACAAATCAAGAGGAGTTTTAAAAGCCTTACTTTT
>CBDTVG010000268.1:0-3730 GCA_965363745.1 uncultured Candidatus Electrothrix sp.
TCACGGATAGGCCGAGCCTGGTTCGCCCTGCGGGAAGATGAGATCGCCTGTCAGGCTATGGGCATTGACAAGACCAAAACTAAGCTGACCGCCTTCGCCCTCGGTGCCTTCTGGGCCGGTATAGTGGGAGTGATATTCGCAGCCAAGACCACCTTTGTCAATCCCTCCTCATTCACCTTTTTGGAGTCCGCCATTATCCTCTGTATCGTGGTGCTCGGCGGCATGGGTTCCATTGTCGGGGTGATCATCGCCGCACTTGTGCTCATGCTGTTGCCGGAATACCTGCGGGCCTTTGCTGATTATCGGATGCTGGTCTTTGGGGCCACCTTGGTCACCATGATGGTGTTCCGTCCCAGGGGATTGATATCCACGGTTCGGCGCACCTACAGCATTGAACAGGAGGGGTGAAATGCAGGACATATTGACAGAGCAAGCAAAGCAAGCAGGGCAACCCCTTCTTGAAGTAACCGGCCTGAGCATGGATTTCGGCGGCATCAAGGCCCTTGATCAACTTAATCTGTCCGTCAGACAGGGCGAAATCGCCGCTCTGATCGGCCCCAATGGAGCGGGAAAGACCACCTTTTTTAATTGCCTGACAGGGATATACAAACCAACAGCCGGAAATCTGACGCTCACACCACCCGGTAAAACCGGCAGGCGGCTAAATGGCTTAAAGCCCAATCAGGTGACGCAACAGGGGCTGGCCCGTACCTTCCAGAATATCCGTCTTTTTCCCGATATGACCGTACTGGAAAACGTGATGATTGGTCGCCATTGCCGCACAAAAGCCAGGGTCTTGGGAGCGATTTTTCGGGACAGGAAAACGGTTCAGGAAGAAAAGGAAATCATCGCCCGCTCCTTTGCCATTTTGGAAAAGATCGGCCTGGCTGACATGCTCAACGAGTTCGCTAAGAATCTGCCCTATGGTGCCCAGCGCAAATTGGAGATCGCCCGCGCTCTGGCCACTGATCCGTTGATTCTCTTGCTTGATGAACCAGCCGCCGGGATGAATCCTCAAGAAACAGCTGAACTTGACGACCTAATCACCGAAATTCGGGATGACGGTATTTCCATCCTGCTTATTGAACATGATATGAAATTGGTGATGAGTCTGTCTGATCACATCTTTGTCATGGATTACGGTAAAAAAATAGCTGAGGGTAGGCCGGATGAAGTGCGGAACAATCCGGAGGTTATTAAGGCCTACCTTGGAGAGGAAGTGAACTGAACAGGAAGGGACGGCTTGCTGAGGAAACAACGAAAGACGTAAAAAGGCGCAGAGTATTTCAACCCCGCGCCTTTTTTGTTTTCAAAATCCCCCTACCAAGCCGGGTTCTAAAAAAAGGAACAATGAATCTTTACAGCTGGAAACGAATACCTATACCGAAGCGTCCTAAATTACCAATACTGCCTAACTCATCAACGGCGTTGCGGGCTTCTAAGAAAACCGAAATATTGAAGCCTTCCGGGGCACCGTAAACACGGGCACCTACATTGGCCAGGATATCAATACCGCTGTCCTGAGCATCATTACTTGTTTCACCACCGGTGCTCATCCAGTAGCCGAGACCGAGACCGGCAAAGCCGTCAACAGATGCATAAGACCAGTTGTACTGAGCAAACGCATCAGCCAAGAGTGCATCTTCTTTACCGGAACTGGAACTCCCCAGATTGGAAGCTATGCCGATCATGCCGATAAGGGAGACATCCTTGAAATCTCCACCGCTGAAAGGTCTGAACTCACCACCGACTCGACCGAAAAGATAATCATTCGATTCTGACGACATACTCAAGTATCCAGTGTCAATTAACAGATGAGAATCACGGCGGGCGGGACGACATTTCTTCTTTTTCTTCGGATAACAGTTGAGTTCCTCACATTCAGGAGCACAGCCTTGCGGATTGTCTTGACAAGCGGGCGGACAATCATCACAGGTGACGACATCAGGTTCAATCACAATAGGAGGTGCGGCCAGACAGCTTGTCGGCACCTCTTCGCATTCGATCGGACAATCTTCATCATCGGGATCTTCTCCGCATATAGCCGGGCAGTCTTTGGGAAACTTGTCACAGAGATTACAGTCAAGATATCCGCACTCAGCAGGACAGCCTTTGCCGTAAGGATCAATGAGGCAGTCAACTGAACAATCGTCGCAGGTGACAGTGACTGGGACGACGACATCGGCTGAGACGCACTCATCGGGAATGCCTTCACATGCCGCCTGGCAATTTTCATCCTCAGGATTCTCTTGACAGTCTGCTGAACAGTCTCTGGGAAATTTGTCGCAGATATTGCAACCAAGCTCATCGCATATAGGCGGACAATCAGGGAGTTCTGGATCTTTGATGCAGTCAGCCGAGCAGTCGTCGCAGGTATAACATTTTATGTCTCTGCATATATCGGGACAAGTTTTCTCATAAGGATTTATTTTGCAGTCAACCGAACAATCCTCACAGGCCTGACATTCGATGTCTCTGCATATATCGGGACAGCCTTGAGCATAAGGATTTATTCTGCATTCATCTGAACAGTCATCGCAGGCCGCCTGACAATCAGGCTCTCTGCACACAGGTGGGCAACCTTTGCTGTAAGGAGCGTTCAGGCATTCCTCCGAACAGTCGTCGCAAGTGAGCACTCGTCCTCCTCCGGCCCAAACGACACCCGCCGACAGCATGAACAAAACAGCCGCCTGTGCCAATACTTTTAGTTTCATTGTTTTCACTCTCCTTTCTCTCTGATTTTTTTCTCACTGTGGATATTTTAGGAAAAGTTGATTTTCGCCCCAAAAAATAAACAGGTGAGAAGTAAACTTTTTACTCTTCTTTTTATATAAACTCCTCTGTCATCTGGCAAGATAAAAAAAAGAAATAAGAGGCACTCGCCCCGCTTTTCAATGAATCTCCACTTATTTGCTTTCCCCATCGTTTGTCAGCAAAACTTCTTCTCTGTTCAATTTTTTCGCTCTGTCGCTTAACAGGAAAAGAGCACTATGTGGTACCTTTTTTCATCTAAAAATCGAAAAAAGAAGGCAGGTCTGGAAAGTGATGTTTCTCTCAGAGGGTTACATCCGAATTCCAGAGAAAATAAGCTCCGCCATTACGACCCGTTCTCTTTTCTCCGCCAGCCTGTTTGCCCTTTTCGGTCAACTCCTCCTCACCGTTAACTGATTCAAGGTAACCATTTTTGAGCAACTCGGAAAATACCTCTTTTGTCGTTTTGCCCAATTTTTTGGCCAGCTTCGCCGTTGTCAGCTTGCTATATTGCTGAACATGCACCTGTTTCATCGCATCTTCTTCCCGCTGCTCAATTTTTTTTAGAGAAATTCTGACCTCGTCACTAATGCGGATGAGTCGTTGCGCTTCCTCATACGTTTCCATGTATAGCAGACTGTCCTGCGACCTAGAGATAGAAACGCCCATCTCATTATTGTTTATCTGGCTGAACTCATAGAGGTTCATGCTGGTGACGATACAGTTATCCTCGTTCAAATAGCATTTTGCATGAAGATTTTTGCAAAAACTGGTTCTGATATACTCCTGTTCGCTGAGCCAACTAATCTCGTCATTTTGTAATTCATTCTTGCCGTAAATAATCCTGACATCAATCTTCAGCCTGTTTTTGTCCTCCAACAGCTCCCTAATTCGTTCATTCAGTTTAAGAAATGGGCTGATCAAGATGGGTGAGGCCGAAATATAATGTCAGTATATAACTTGATGTTTTTAAAGAATA